>JBGVOJ010000616.1:0-2222 GCA_045126415.1 Eubacteriales bacterium
TTCGATACCGCGAGCATTTCTTCCGCTTCGGCTGCGTTCATCGCCATCGGCTTTTCACAGAGGACGTTCGCGCCGCCGCGGAGTGCCGCGATGGTCGCACCCTTGTGTGCCGCGTTCCATGTGGTGACGCTTACGCAGTCAAGATCTTCCTTCGCCATCATTTCGTTGTAGTCGGTGTAGATGTGCGGGATGTTGTAGCGTTCCGCGTACCGCTTCAGCTTCGCTTCGTCGATGTCGCAGGCAGCAACCACTTCCACACGGTCTGCCAGTGCCTTGTAACCACCCATATGCGCGTTGCTGATACCGCCGGTACCGATAATACCAACCTTGATTTTTTCCATGAGATACCTCCGTTTATAAAAAATATAAAGTTTATTTTCGGAATAAAATTCAGTGAACTTTATCTCTTATTGCCAACGATTGTATCACAATCGGCGTTTTTTGTCAATATTTTCAACAAACAAAGCGGAACGGTATTTTTATACAGGCATAATAAATTCCAAATGTTCTTTTTATGTTATTTTTACTTGACTTTCCAATTGCGCTTTGTTATAATTAATCGTAGAATCAACTGAATGTTTTCCAAAGATCATGAAAGGAAACTCAACATGAAAAAACTTATAACCATGCTGCTTCTTTCTGCAATGTTTCTCAGCACCTTTGCGGCATGCGGCGAATCCGAAACCAACGCGGACGAAGGCACCGTGTCCGGTGACGTAGGTTCTTCCGAAGCGGTCGAAGCCGAGGAAGAGACCGAATACGTAGAAACACTTGACGTCGAAGTCAAGGACTATGAAGGACGCACCATCAACATCGTTCTCGCGGGCAACTGGTCGTTCACGGACTTCATCGCGGAAGAAATGACCGGTGAAGCGATCAACGACGCGAAGTACGACACCAACGCGGCGGTCGGTGAACTTCTCAACGTAGAATTTGTTGTCAACAACCAGAGCGGTCAGGCATCCGGCGGTACCGGTGCCGGTTACAAGCTCATCGACACGATGGTTATGGCCGGAACAAATGACTATGACATCGCGGATATCGGCTGCTACGACGTTTCCACGCTCGCTTACGGCGGCAAGCTCCTCGACCTCAATGCCGTCAAGAACATTGACCTCACCAAGAGCTGGTGGGACCCCAAGGCAAACGAACACCTCTCCGTTGCGGGCAAGATGTTCTACTCCACCGGTGACGCAGGCGTTCTCGACAACGACTGTACCTACTGCATCCTGTTCAACAAGCAGATGATCACCAACTTCAATCTCGACAATCCGTACGACCTCGTTCGCGAAAACAAGTGGACCTACGACAAATTCACCGAAATGGCGAACACCGGTTATGTCGATATGAACGGCAACGGCACCACGGACGCGGAAGACTCCATCGGCATCATCATGTGGCAGGACTCCGTTATCGGTATGCTCCACGCGAGCAGCGGTAAGTTCGCGACTATCAACGCGGACGGTCTGATCGAAATGACCCTCAACTCCGAACGCAACTTCGACGTTCTCACCTCCTGGCTGACCCTCAAGACCCAGCCGCTGATCGGCTTCATCGGCACCGGCGCGACCATTACGGAAGCGGATCTCCACACCATGTTCACCGACCAGCGCGCAATGTTCTACTGCCGTTATGTAAAAGCGGTCTCCTGGTTCCGTGATATGGACACCGACTTCGGTATCCTTCCTTATCCGAAGTGGGACGAATCCCAGCAGGACTTCTGTAACACCATGCATGCTTACGGTACATCCTACTTCTGCATCCCGACGACGGTTGCGGACGCAGACATGAGCGGCGCGGTTCTCGAAGCACTCTCCTACTACGGCAAGGAATATATCACTCCCGCGTACTATGACACCACCCTGAAGGGCAAGTACTTCCGTGACGAAGAATCCTCCGAAATGCTCGACCTGATCTTCGCGTCCCGCTTCTTCGACGTTGGTACCTACTACCAGCTCGGCGGTTACAACGAAAAGGTCATCACCATGATGCAGCAGGGCGACACCGACTTCGCCTCCATGTATCAGAAGAACGAAAAAGCAGCTAACAAGGTTCTCCAGAAGATCAACGACGCTTACGCTGCAATGCTCGCAGGCGAAACTCCGTAAGGTTAATCAAATATAGTTTTGGGGGGGGGGGGGGGGGGGGGGGGGGGGGGGGGGGGGGGGGGGGGGGGGGGGGGGGGGGGGGGGGGGGGGGGGGGGGGGGGGGGGGGGGGGGGG
>JBGVOJ010000617.1:0-2772 GCA_045126415.1 Eubacteriales bacterium
TTTTTTAAAAAATAGGCCCCCCCACGCCCCTTTCAAAAAACTTTTATGCAAAGGAGAATCCCATGAAATATTATCGCTGTACCGACGCGCCTATCGAAATATACGGTGTGGAAGTGATCGATCCCGAACAGCAGATTTTCTGGCGTCTGCCCGATGAGGAATCCGCGCTCGTGAGTGACGCGATCCGCGGACGGAGCAAGAGTGCATGCGGCGGACGTATCCGATTCCGCACCGACGCCGATTCCGTGAGCATCCGCCTTTCGCTTCACACGCTCGGCGTGGACATCTGTATTCCCCTGCCCGGCTCCTCCGGTCTGGACGTTTACACCGGAACAGGACTTCATGCAAAATACCGCGGCTACGTCGCACCCGGCAATTACCGCGAGGAGGACAAGACTGTTGAAAAGACCGTTCCCCTCCGTTTCAGCGGCGAACCGAAGGAATTCCGCGACATCACGCTCAATCTCCCGCGCAATGAACGTATCTCGGGTGTGATGATCGGTCTGCCGGACGACGCGGAACTTCTCGCGCCGACACCGTATTTCTGTAAGGAACGCATCTGCTATTACGGCTCGTCCATCACCGAAGGCGGCTGTGCATCCCGTCCGGGCAACGCGTACACCGCGATGGTGTCCCGCTGGCTTGACTGCGACTACGTCAACTACGGCTTCTCCGGCATGGCGAAAGGCGAACTCCCGATGGCGGACATCATCGCAAAGCGTGATTTCTCGATTCTGGTTTACGACTACGACCACAACGCGCCGAACGCGGAACATCTTGCGGCAACACACGAACCGTTCTTCCGCCGCATCCGCGAACAGCGTCCGGATCTTCCTGTAATCATGATGTCAAAACCGGACTTTGATGCCGATCCCGTCGGAAACGCGAAACGCCGCGACGTCATTTACCAAACGTATGTCAACGCCCGCGCGGCAGGCGACACGAACGTGTACTTCATCGACGGTGAATCGTTCTTCGGTACGGTCGGCCGTGACTCCTGCACAATCGATAACTGCCACCCGAACGATCTTGGGTTCTATCGTATGGCAGAAGCTGTGTGGAGAGTGCTGAGCAAGATCGTGAACGAACGGAAATAATTGAAAAGGGGCTGAAAAACAGCCCCTTTTGTTATGCTTCGCCGAGTTTTCTGAGGATTGCACGATAGCGCGGATCATCCTCAAGCGGTGCGAGGTCTTTTTTATACCGGCATATTCTTGCTTTCACGCGGCTCGGACCGTATTCGTTTCCGACATAATGGAAGGTGTTTTCCCGCAGGAGTGGTGTCTCCAGCTTTTCGCGGACGTTGTAGCATTTTGCCTGCGTTTCCTCAAATCTGACTGCCTGCTCCAGCAAATCAACCGCCTCCGCATACCGTCCCAGTTTCACCAGACAGAACGCCGGATCGACATAGAGAAAGATCGCGGACATGTGGAACGGCGGGACGTACTCATCATCACCATAGAGGGACACAGTCAGGTCGCGCAGAAAACTGTAGCAGCGGTATGCGTCTTCGTACTGTCCGGCTTTTGCGTAATTGTGCCCGAGCATGACCGCCTGATGGTGCAGCGTTTTCAGAAGTTCATGGATATTGTCGCAGCGCAGCTCCCGTTCCTCTTTCGTTTCGCCGCCTTCCCATTTCAGTTCCGCCAGACGGATCCCGCGGATGTCGTCAAACAGAAGCGGAAGCTGCCCGGCCGTTTCGTACGCTTCATTCCAGAGGTTCATTTTTGCGTACGCCCCCGCGATCCAGCGGCGTGCGTTAATAACTTCCGACATGTCCGAGCTGTACTTTACCACAAGTTTTCCGACCCGTACGCTTTCGTTCAGCAGCTCCTCCTGCTGTTTTGCGTCCATGATCTCAAAATATTCCTGCACGGTGAGATACGCCTGTGCGCATAAATCCAGCAGCAAACGGGTGTTGTTCGGGTAAGTTTTCAATGCCTCGCGGTAATGTGCCAGCATCTCCAGTTCCACAGAAAGTGCTTCCTTATCGGAGACAAAGCTGCGGTTGTTCATTGCCTCGATCTCCCCGCAGATGCGTTCGACCTCCTCGCTGTCGTTCACACCGCGGCGTCCGAACAGTACGTCCGTCGGGACGCCGAACACCGTCGCGAGCGGCACGACCTGCGAAATATCCGGCATCCCGATCTCACTCTCCCATTTCGACACCGCCTGCGCCGTCACGCCAAGCTGTTCCGCCAGTTCCTCCTGTGTGAAATCCCGTTCTTTCCGTAATCTCCGGATGACCTGTCCGATTGTTTCGTTCATATTCGTTCTCCTTTGCTGTAATTCCGGTACCGTTGTCCCTATTATAGCACACCCTGCCTGCAAGGTAAACCGACATAAACGAATGTCCGATCCAACGGAGCGTTGTCTTTCCGGTATTGCAAAAAAACGGAAACTATGATATACTATTTATATTAAATCAAAGGAGGGTTTCATCCATGAAAAAATACGCGCTCCTTCCGGCCAGTATCACGGTTCTTTCGTTTGTGATCCTTGCCATTGCCGGAACCGGCCTGCGGATCTGTCTGGGCAGCATCGCGCCGCTTTTCTGTGCTGCCGGAACCTTTCTTATCGCTTGGGACATGAAAACGCTCTTTCTGAATTCCGAACGCTCCTCACGCAACGACGATATTCCCGAACTGACGGACGAAGAATTCCGCGCTCATCATGAACTGTTCGGAAACGTCCTTCTCTGGTGGGCAATCCCGCAGATTCTCCCGCTGTTCTGGTTCGGAACGGTCGAAAAAACCATCGTTTCTCTTACTC
>JBGVOJ010000618.1:0-1375 GCA_045126415.1 Eubacteriales bacterium
CATGATTTCCTTCTCACTCCCCGATGTCCCCGAGGTCGCGCAGCTCGTCGTCACTCTCACCAGTACCGACGCTTCCGGCAAAACCGAAACGGTTCTGCGCTGTGACGGAAGTGAAGACTTCGCGGCAGAACCCGGCGGAAAGTATTCCGTCACCATTGCCGAAGGGACGACCGCCATCACGATGCACATTGCCGCCGAAAGCACGGACGGTCCCTGCGAAGTGACCTTCGACCTGCTTGATTGGGTAGAATAAACCGATAACGGAGAGGGATACTGCATGTATCCCTCTTTTCTTTATGCAGGATAACCATATCACGGGCGTAAAAAATATCAAAATTGTTGGATAAAAACTTCCATACCCCCTTGACAAATCCTCGGAAAAGGAGTATAATACACAGGAATTAAAACAAAGCAGAACATTCTCCGTTCTCACCTTACGGCATCGAGGCACGATAGGGTTAATATCACCCAAGGACGAAAGTCTTATTGTGTCGCGCGGAGAATATTCTCGGTGCGATTTTTTGTTTACAGCATTTGGAGGTGCATAACTATTAGCGCGAAAGAACTTACAATCAACGATGATATCCGGGTCAAGGAAGTACGTATGCTTGACGAAAACAACGGTCAGCTCGGCATCATGAATCTCAACGATGCCAAGGCTTACGCCTATGAGCGCGGGCTTGATCTCGTGCTTATTGCGCCCACCGCAACCCCGCCGGTAGCACGTGCGATGGATTACGGTAAGTATCGTTATGAGGCAGACAAAAAGGAAAAGGAAGCCAAGAAAAAGCAGCAGGTCGTAGAAGTCAAGGAAGTTCAGCTTTCCTGCCGCATCGACACGCACGACTTTGAAACCAAAGCCAACCGTGCGATCAAATTCCTGCAGGACGGAAACAAGGTCAGAGTAAGCCTCCGCTTCAAGGGACGCGAAATCGCGCACCAGGAACTCGGGCGCGAAATGCTCGAACGTTTCCAGGAAGCAGTATCTGAATTCGGAACCGTCGACAAGAAGCCCGTTCTTGACGGGAAGCAGCTGACGATGTTCATCGCGCCGGTGAAAAACACGGCTAAGTAATACGCGCGGTTATCCCCCTGCGGATTTCCGAATCCGCCGAAGAAAGAGAAAATCGCCTGATTCCACCAATTGAAAGGATATACAATCATGGGAAAGATCAAGACACACAAGGCGTCTGCCAAGAGATTTGCTGTTACCGGTACCGGTAAGGTAAAGGTATTCCATTCCGACCACCGTCATAACCTCGGTCAGAAGACCCAGAAGAGAAAGAGACACCTCAGAAGCAGCCAGATCCTCAGCCCCGCTATGACGGCTAACGTCAAGAGACTGATCGGCCAGGACTGAGTTTTCGAAAAACGG
>JBGVOJ010000619.1:0-5277 GCA_045126415.1 Eubacteriales bacterium
TGCAGGCGTCATCGGCAGCAATTTCGGGATCAACCCCAAGTTTGATAAGAAAACCGGAGATCATCGTATGACGCGCGTAAATTTTTTCGGCGATCTCGCGGCCGGTGTCGGTAAGATTCAGATACCCGTCTTCATCGACCGTGATATAGCCGCCGTTTTTAAGAAGTCCCACCGCGCGGCTGACGCTGGGCTTTGAAAAACCCATGTATTCGCAGACGTCGATGGAACGGACCGTATTCATTTTTTTCGTAAGGACGTGGATCGTTTCAAGATACATTTCGCCGGATTCCTGGATGTGCATGATAACCTCATATATAAATATTCTATGCTGACAGTATACCATGGAATTGTTAATAATTCAAGGTCATGGGATGAAAAAGAATGGAAATCACAGGAAGATACAGGAAAAAACAAGGGAGATACGTTTCCGTATCTCCCTTTATGGAAATTATTCCTTATCGATGAACTTGATAAGAGCCATTTCCGCAGCGTCACCACGACGCGGACCGAGCTTGAAGATCTGGGTGTAACCACCGTTGCGGTCTGCATATGCGGGTGCAACTTCGTCAAAGAGCTTCTTAACAACGTCTTCCTTGGTGATATATGCAAGAGCCTGTCTGCGGCTTGCGAGCGTGTTCTTTTTGCCAAGGGTAATCATCTTTTCGGCAATGGAGCGTACTTCCTTCGCGCGGGTAAGGGTAGTCTCAATGGAACCGTTTTCAATGAGATATGTTACCATACCACGCAGCATTGCGTTTCTGTGCGCTGTAGGTCTGCCGAGCTTTCTGGTACCGGGCATGTTACATGTCCTCCTTTTGCAAAAGTGTCGATCCCACAGTTTTCCGCCCGATGAACGTCGGTCATCCGGAGAACTGCGTATCATCTATCGTAAATTCGTAATTGTTGTAAGGGATATTGCGGTTTTGCGCTGTGCTTTCGGCTTATTCTTCGTCCTTCTTGAGGTCGAGGCCGAGGGAGTGAAGCTTCTGGATAACTTCTTCCAGCGACTTCTTACCGAGGTTACGAACCTTCATCATTTCTTCCTCGGTACGGTTGATCAGGTCTTCTACTGTATCGATGCCCGCACGCTTCAGGCAGTTAAAGCTACGAACGGACATGTCAAGCTCCTCAATGGTCATCTCAAGGACTTTTTCCTTGATCGTCTCTTCGCGTTCAACCATGATTTCCGCATTCTTTGCTTCATCGGACAAGTCGATGAACAAATTGAGATGTTCGTTGAGTATCTTGGCACCGAGCGAAATCGCTTCCTTGGCTAAAATTACGCCGTTTGTGAGCACTTCGATCGTCAGCTTATCATAGTCCGTATTGCTACCTACGCGGGTGTTTTCCACCGTGTAGTTCACATTGTAAACCGGAGTGTAAATCGAATCCGTGAATATTGTTCCTACCGGCGCCGACATACCCTGGCTGTTCTGCTGATAAAGCTGCTTGTTTTTTTCCTGAGATACATAGCCGCGGCCGTGGTCAAAGGTCAGTTCCATGTAGAAACGAACATTGTTTTCTACGGTTGCGATATGAAAATCAGGGTTGAGAATCTCGATATCCGCGTCCTGCTTGATGTCGCCTGCGGTGATGTCGCAAGCACCGGTCGTGTCAATGATGACAGTCTTCGGACCATCGGTGTGCAGCTTCGCGGTGATGCCCTTCACGTTCAGAACGATTTCCGGGACATCTTCCTTGACTCCCTGAATGGTTGTCATTTCATGAAGAACGCCGTCGATCTTGATATTGGTTACAGCAACTCCGGACAGAGAGCTAAGAAGAACTCTGCGAAGGGAGTTTCCGAGGGTAATCCCGTAACCTCTTTCCAGCGGCTCGATAATAAACTTACCGTTTCTACCGTCTTCGCTTAAATTAATTGTCGCAATATTCGGCTTTTCAATTTCTATCATTAAATAATAACCCTCCGTTTAAAATCTTTGCCAAATCCACATAGTATTATTCTTACTGGAGAATATCGTTGATTTCTGCAAATCACATACTTGGAGCGCATAAGCTTACACGCGCTGCGGAACCATAAGTAACTGCCTGTTTCCACTGGAGAGTTCCGGGAATGTACGTTCTGGCACTCCAATAACAGGTTATTACTTGGAATAAAGTTCGATGATGAGCTGTTCTTCGAACGGGAAGTCGATGTCTTCGCGCTTCGGAAGTGCGATCACCTTTGCGCTGAGGTTTTCGGTATCGGTTGCAAGCCACTTCGGAACTACTGCGGTGGGCATAGTTTCAGCGAGAGCCTTGAACTTTTCGGAACCCTTGCTCTTGTCCTTGAGAGCGATTACGTCGCCAACCTTGCAGATGATGGACGGGATGTCTACCTTCTTGCCGTTGAGAGTGAAATGAGCGTGACGAACGAACTGACGAGCTTCCTTACGGCTGGATGCGAGACCCATTCTGTAAACGATGTTGTCAAGACGGCATTCAAGGATGGAGAGGAGGTTTTCACCTGCGATGCCTTCCTTCTTGTCGGCCATTTCGTAGTAGGTTTCGAACTGACCTTCCTGTACGCCATAGTAGCGACGAGCGGTCTGCTTTTCTCTGAGCTGCATACCGTATTCCTTAACGGTCTTACGGCCTGCACCATGCTGACCCGGAACAGTTGCACGACGAGCTACTGCACACTTATCGGTGAGGCAGCGGTCGCCCTTCAGGAACAGCTTCTTGCCTTCTCTGCGGCAGAGCTTGCAGGAAGGACCTGTATATCTTGCCATAATTTCTTTCCTCCTAAATAATTATACTCTTCTGCGCTTGGGCGGACGGCATCCGTTGTGAGGAATCGGAGTAACGTCTTTGATGAGTGTAATGTTGAGACCGGACGTTGCGAGTGCGCGGATCGCTGCTTCACGACCGTTGCCGGGACCCTTTACGTAAACTTCTACAGTCTTCATGCCATGGTCGATTGCACCCTTAGCTGCTGCTTCTGCTGCAGTCTGTGCTGCGTAGGGGGTGTTCTTACGGGAGCCCTTGAAGCCCTGTCCGCCGGAAGAAGACCATGCAATGGTATTGCCCTGAACGTCGGTGATGGTTACGATAGTGTTGTTGAAGGTCGAGCGGATGTGTGCGTGACCAGCTTCAACATTCTTGCGGTCGCGGCGCTTCTTAACGACCTTTTTAACTGCTTTAGCCATTGAATCCTCTCACTCCTTTGATTACTTCTTCTTGTTTGCGATCGTCTTTGCGGGACCTTTTCTGGTTCTTGCATTGGTCTTGGTTCTCTGACCACGAACCGGCAGGCCCTTTCTGTGTCTGATACCGCGGTAGCAGTTGATTTCTACAAGTCTCTTGATGTTGAGAGCAACTTCACGGCGAAGTTCACCTTCTACGGTGTAGTTGTTTTCGATTTCATCACGGAGCTTTGCGATATCGTCTTCGGTAAGGTCCTTTGCTCTCTTGTCAGGATCAATGCCTGTCTTTGCGAGAATGTCGCTTGCGCTCTTGGGACCGATACCATAGATGTAGGTAAGAGCTACCTCTACACGTTTTGCATTCGGAATGTCAACACCGGAAATACGTGCCATTTGCTTTTCACCTTTCTGTTAAAATTAACCCTGTCTCTGCTTGTGCTTGGGATTTTCGCAGATAACCATTACGTTACCATGACGCTTGATGATCTTGCACTTTTCGCAGATTTTCTTTACGGAAGGCTTTACTTTCACAGTATTTTACCACCTTTCTTCTGTTTGCTGAGTTTCTTCGGAAACCACAGTTTTCTTGTGGGGCTGGCGGCCAAATCTCAGCTCTTTGTACGCCACGTAATCCTACCTTTGGACGGATCGTAGATCGATACTTCGACCGTGACCTTGTCACCGGGCAGTATTTTGATATAATTCATCCTGAGTTTGCCGGAAATATGCGCGGTAACGATCATATCATTCGGCAGCTTCACCTTGAAAGTCGCGTTTGGAAGTGCTTCTACGACGACACCTTCAAATTCGATTACATCATCCTTCGGCAAATTCTTTTCCTCCCTGATCGCTTTTTTTGATTATTCCGGTGGAAAACGCACCGTCTTAGTATTATAGTGGAATCCACCCTTTTTGTCAAGTAGATTTGAAATTATTTTTTATCAAATCGTATTTTTTACAAATTGTTAATATTTTTTCGTCGTCCAGGCTGTCCTTCAGGCTCTGAAGTTCCTCTTCGGTCGGCTGTGCGACGAAACGAAGGTGCGAAGGGTTCTTATGTTTTCTGCCAGACAGCTTCCGGAGGGAGCCGTCGGCAATCACAACCGGACGAACGGTATCCCGGTCATCCAGTTCCACAACGAGGAACACACGGTACCGGTCGCGGCCGCAGACGGACTGCACCACGGTACCGAAGGCAAGTTCTTCCATCTCAGTTCACCTTGGTCAGCAGTTCGGGACCGTTTTCGGTAATCGCGACGGTGTGTTCGTAATGCGCGGAAAGCGAACCGTCTTTTGTAACAACCGTCCAGTGGTCGGGACGTTCGAGAACTTCGGGACGACCCGCGTTGACCATCGGTTCGATTGCGATAACCATCCCGCGGCAGATTCTCGCACCGCGTCCGGCAGTACCGAAGTTCGGGACATTCGGATCTTCATGCAGATTCGCGCCGATGCCGTGACCGACATACTTTTTGACGGTGGAACAGCCGTTTGCCACAACGTAACCGTCAATCGCCGCGCCGACATCTCCGAGACGCGGATTCGGATTGCTGCGGATCGCTTCCACACCGAGTTCGAAACTGCGCTTGGTCACTTCGATCAGCTTGGCAGCCTCTTCCGAAATCTTACCGACCGGAATCGTGTTTGCACTGTCGCCGTGAACGCCGCCGATGAACGCACCGACGTCAATCTTGACGATGTCCCCTTCTTCAAGGATCCGGTCATGGGACGGAATCCCGTGAATGACTTCGTTGTTCACGGAAATACACGCGGAAGCCGGAAATCCGCCGTACCCAAGGAAGGACGGCTTCGCACCGCACTTTTCGATGTGACGGCGAATCGCATTGTCGATCTCTTTGGTCGAAATTCCGGGCTTGACCATTTCCCCGCCGATCAGAAGCGCTTCCCCGGTAATTCTCCCGGCAACACGCATCAGCTTAATTTGCTCATTTGTCTTAACAATAATCATTTCTCTTCAATTATTATATATACTATATACAAACTCCATTCCTGCACTCACTCTGTCCTATAACAGATTGAAGTTTTTTGAAAGGGGTTTGGGGAAAACTTTTTTCAAAAAAGTTTTCCCCAAGAAAAATCCCCATTAACCCTCTAATGCAGCCTTGGTAAG
>JBGVOJ010000620.1:0-3789 GCA_045126415.1 Eubacteriales bacterium
ATCGGCCCGCGTACCGGCGCGGACAAAAACGGCATCACGGCGATGCTGAACTCCGTGCAGAAGCTCCCGCTGAAGAAAGGCATCGGCGGTACGACCCTGAACGTCCTCCTGCCGACGTACACGACGGCGACGGAAGAACAGCGCGCGAACGTGGAAGCGCTGATGTACTCGTACATGATGAACGGCGGGCAGATGGCGCAGATCACGACGGCGTCCAAAGAAGACATGATCGCCGCGCAGAAGGATCCGGAAGCATACGGCGGACTGATCGTGCGTGTCGGCGGATTCAGCACGAGGTTCATCGAACTGGACGAAACGACGCAAAATGAAATTATCCGGAGATATGCGTAAAGCAGAATCCTGTAAAGTTTCCGATTTTCTCTTGACAATTCCACAGATTTATTGTATAATCGGTACATTAGAGACGTGTAAAATGTACGTAATTTTTAATATCAAGAAAGGATTATCCTTCGGGGTAAACTGAAAAAATAGGATGAAGAAGATCAAAGCTCTTGCTGTTCTGATGGCAGCCTCCGTACTCACCGCTTGCGGCACTACTGGCGAAGCAGGCACTACCGGCGAAACCGTATCCCTCAAGAATTCCACCGAAATTCTCCTGAACGGTGACTCTGCGACCTGCGACTCCCAGTCCGTCTACATCACCGAAGACCGCATCTCCATCACCGCGCACGGTACTTATGTTCTGACCGGTACCCTCAACGACGGTCAGATCTACGTGGACTGCGTGGACGCCGGCGAAGTGACCCTCGTTCTCAAGGATGCGAACATCCATAATGAAGACGGCGCGTGCATCTACATAAAGAAAGCACAGGTGGCTCAGGTTGAGCTGTACGAAGGCACGGTCAATACCCTGTCCGACGGTGACAGCTATGTCTTTGACAATCCGGAAGAAGACGAACCCGATTCCTGCCTCTTCTCCAAGGAAGACCTCGTGATCCGCGGCACCGGTACGCTCAACGTTGACGCGAACTACATGAACGCGATCGTCAGCAAGGACGGTCTCACCATCAGCGACGGTATCTATAACCTCGACGCCATCAACCACGGCATCAAGGGCAAGGACTATCTGACCATCAACGGCGGCGAAATCAACGTCACCGCGATCGGCGACGGCATCAAGTCCACCAACTACGAGACTGAACTGGTCGGCTACGTTGAAATCAACGGCGGTACCCTCAACATCACTTCCGATGACGAAGCGATCCAGGGCGTATCCCGCGTGACCTTCAACGGCGGCACCACCAACATTACCGCGAACAACAACGGCATCAAGTGCGCAACCAATATCGAATTCAAGAACGGCACCGTCGTTCTGAACGCAGTTGACAACGCCCTCGACGCCCTCGACATCACCGTCGGCGAAACCGCGTCCGTCACCATCAACGGCACTCCTTATGTTGGTTAATTATGAGTTTTTCCCAAAACCCCTTTTCAAAAAACTTCAATCTGGATGAATAGAAAAAATTACCGCGTATTTTTGTGATACGCGGTTTTTTTATGTTATTTTTTACGTTTACGGATGTGACGGATAATCAGGACGGTAGTTGTCACGATCAGAGCGAGAATGGCGATAAAGAGCAGCAGGTGAATCCAGCCGTTCCCGGAATATGCAACAACAATTGCCGTCGGACCGTCCGCACCGCCGATGATTCCAATAGAAGCATCTTCAGTAAACATATTTATATCCTTTCTTGTCTGAAAAGGTTTTTGGAAAGGGTTCGGGGAAACCGGGAGGTTCACGGAGTGAAACTCCATTCCTCAAAAAAAGGTTTCCCCAAGAAACTTTACTTCTTCGGATGCCGTTCCCGGAGGATTTCGAAGGCGTCACGTGCGATGTCGACGGTTTCCGCGATGTCAGCGTCGGTCAGGGCGGCGTTAATGAAGTGGTTGTGGTGGTTCGTGAAGAAGACGCCGCGGCGGACGCATTCCGCGATCCATTCCTGATGCAGCATCAGGGACGGATCATCCGCCAGACGGAGATATAACAGCGACGGCGCACCGGTGACGCGGAGGTTGAATCCGTAGTCGGTTGCGGCTTTCATCAGTTCGCGCCCGAGCTTCGCGCCTTTTTCCATGAGGATGCGCGGGCAGTCGAGGCGCTTCATCTTTTCAATGCACGCAATTCCAGCCGCGAAGGGAACCGCCGACATCCAGTAGCTGCCGGTGTACGACATGGACGAAACGGTATTTTTGAGGAAGTCCTTGCCGCAGAGGGCGGAGACGTTGTAGCCGTTGGCGATGGCCTTGCAGAAGCAGATGAGGTCGGCTTCGAATCCGAAATAATGGTCGCTTCCCGCAAGGTCGAGACGGAAGCCGGCGCGCACGTCGTCGACGATCAGCAGGGCGCCGTTGTCATTGCAGAGCTTGCGGATTTTCTTCCAGAATCCGTCGGCAGGGAGTTCATTGTCCATGAAATTGCCGTGCATGTACGGCTGGGCGATGATTGCCGCGATTTCGCCGCGGTTTTCCGCGAAGACCCGTTCGACGGCGTCGGGATCGTTCCAGTCGATGCAGATATTGTTCTGCACGTCCTCTTCCATGATGCCGGCGTAGTCGATCTTCTGCGTCCACGCGCCCACGCCGTGGTAATAACCTTTGAAGAACACGATCTTCTTCCGGTGGGTGAACGCACGCGCGGTCATGACGGCGAGGGTGGTCACGTCATTTCCGTTTTTCGCAAAGAACGCCCAGTCGGCGGACGCGACTGTCTCAACGAGCAGTTCCGCGAAGTCGATCATCGTCAGGGAAGGCGCGGTCGTGCAGTCGCCGCGTTCGCGCTGTTTCGCCGCCGCTTCTTCAACGTCCGGATCGCCGTAGCCGAGAATATTCGGACCGAATGCGCACATATAGTCAATAAAACGATGTCCGTCGATGTCCCAGAAATATGTTCCCTGCGCACGGCTTGAGAACAGCGGGAACGCCTCGACGGGGACAAAACATCCTTCCGCCGGGCCGAGGTGGCCGTAGACCCCCGACGGAATCACTTTCGCGGCACGCCGGAACTGTTCGGCCGCGTTCGGATAGGTAAAAGCTTCACGCATGATTTTTCTCCTTCCTCCAGGTTATCTCAGATACAGTTCCACACGGGACAGAATCCGGTTGACATTGTCGATCTGCGAGATCATCCCGCCGATGCGGACATCTCCCAGCCCGACCGCTGCGACGCTGTTGATTTTTCCGTCGAAGAGGTCGCGCGCCACATGAACGTCCGCAAACTGCATATAGGACATGACATTTTTCGGAACCTTGTCCGAGAAGGTCAGCGTGTGATCCTTCGCAATCAGGGCAGCCTTCGCAAATCCCCCGATTTCCAGCTTGATCGCACCGTCCACAATATAGGAAGCACTCGCTTTGCCCACCTTGTCGTGGTTTGCGATCTGCGCGACCGCCGATGCGATCACGCGGAACATGACTGCCGTGCTCTGCTTCAGGAAGGTTTCGTCTTCCAGCATTTCCGGTGTCGGACGGAGGTATTGCTCCAGAAGATTCGTCAGTTTTTTGAATTTGCCGAGCAGGAAAGGCAGCTTTGATACGCCGCGGGTCGGGATCGGCGTGACTGTTCCGTCCACCATACCGTTGAATTTTTCACAGGTCGAGAAGGGAATTTTGATCGCGCAGTTTTCCACACCTTCCTTGAAGATGCAGCGTCCGCCGACGAAGGTCAGCGTCGCCGAAGGCCCGTTTTTGATCTCAAAACCGATCGAACAGGCACTTTTTCCGAGAATTTTCCGCGCTTCCGGTACGGCATCGCACAGTGCGACCAGTCCG
>JBGVOJ010000621.1:0-9400 GCA_045126415.1 Eubacteriales bacterium
GTTTCCCCGAACCCCTTCCAAAAACCTTTTTAGACTGGAAAGGGAATATAAGATTCACCCGGAGTTTTGAGGCTCCGGGTGATTTTTTTATGATTTGTCGGCGAAGGAATCCGCGAAGATGTGTGCGGCGAGACGGAAGCCGTTGAGAAAGGCGTGGCGTTCTTCGGCACTGGTGCGTTCGTTGAAAAGGTGCTCGACTTTGTTGAACAGTTCTCTCTGGGAATCGGACAGGCTTTTGTACAGCTGGTTATAGAGAGGACTGAGTTTCTTGTCGAGGTCACGGAGTTCTTTGCGGCATTCGGCGGAGCGCAGGGATTCGTAGAGCTCCTGACTATAGTAGAGATCTTCAAGTATTTTCATTTGTACCTCCATTCACCCAACCAATTGGTTGGGTTGCGGCTTTATTATACATAGTTTGTACTATAATGTCAATACTTAAATATGAGGAAAAGCAGAATAAATGGATAATTATTATCGCAGAATACGGGATTTACGGGAAGACCATGATTTAGTACAAAAACAGGTGGCAGAGTATCTTGAAATACATGTGAATCAATATGCAAGATATGAAAAAGGATATCGTGACATTCCCACCGACCTGCTCCGCAAACTTGCACAATTATACAATACCTCCACGGACTACATCCTCGAACTGACTGACGATCCGCGTCCGTATAAACGAATCACCGAATAAAAATACCCGGAACCGAGATGGTTCCGGGTAAATTTTTTGTCAGGAGATTCTTGAATCACGCAAACTGCGCGGAATGCAGGGAGTAATAGAATCCCTTCTGTTCCATCAGCTCGTCGTGTGAACCGTGTTCGATCACGCGGCCGTCTTTCAGTACAAAGATCACGTCCGCCGTCTTGACGGTCGACAGACGGTGCGCGATGACGAAGGACGTGCGTCCTTCCATCAGTTCGCCCATCGCCGTCTGGATGCGCATTTCCGTCATGCTGTCGACGTTCGACGTCGCTTCGTCGAGGATCAGCACCGGCGCGTTCGAAATCATCGCGCGGGCAATCGTGAGAAGCTGCTTCTGACCCTTCGAAATGTTGACGCCTTCGTCCGTCAGAATCGTGTCGTATCCGTGCGGAAGTCCCTCGATGAACGAATGGATACCCGCCGCACGTGCGGCTTTTTCGATCTCTTCACGGCTCACTTCACGGGTCGAACCGTACGCGATGTTGTCCGCAATCGTGCCGCTGAACAGCCATGTGTCCTGCAGAACCATCGTGTACGAACGGCGTACCGACGCGCGTACCGCGTGGCGGATGTCCGTGTTTTCGAGATTGACGGAGCCTGCGTCCACGTCGTAGAAGCGCATCAGCAGATTGATGATCGTCGTTTTTCCGGCGCCCGTCGGGCCGACGATGGCCGCCGTCATGCCGGGTCTGATGTTCATCGACAGGTCGTGGATGATCTGCTTGTCCTTCGAATAGCCGAAGTCCACGTGTTCCGCGTCAACCTGACCCTTTACGGGAACCTGACGTCCGAGTTCGACCGCGTCCGCGTCGTCCGGGGATTCCTCTTCTTCGTCAAGGAGACGGAAGACACGTTCCGCAGCAGCTGCCGCCGACTGGAGTTCGTTGATGATGTTCGCCGTTTCGTTGATCGGGCCGCTGAACTTGCGCGAGTAGAGGACAAACGATGATACGTTGCCGATCGAAATGCCGCCCGCGAGGTAGAGCAGGGAGCCGAACACCGACACCAGCGTCAGCGAGATGTTGTTGATGAAGTTGACCGTCGGGCCGACCATCGTGCCGTAGTAGTCGGTCTTGAAGTACGCGTCCGCGGCGGTCTTGTTGCGGACGGCGAAGCGGGAAACCATCGTTTCCTCCGCGCTGTACGCACGTACGGTCTTCTGACCGGAGAGACATTCCTCCGCGTAGCCGTTCAGCTCGCCGAGCTTGCCCGAACGTGCGCGGAACAGGGGACGGAACGTGTTCGCCATTTTCGAGCTGGTCAGAATCGACAGCGGCACGGTCACCGCGAAGACAAGACACAGCGTCGGAGAGATCGACAGCATCATGACAAGCGAACCGATGACGGTGACAAGGCTCGCCGCGATCTGGACGAGGTCGTTCGAGAGGGTCGCGTTGATGGTGTCGATGTCGTAGGAGATACGGGAGATAATGTCGCCCGTCTGGTTTTTGTCAAAATATTCCACCTTCATTTTCATGAGCTTGGAGAAGATATCCTCGCGCATCCGGCGGACAATGCCGCGCGACAGGTTGATCATCACAAGCTGCAGGCCGTACGCGGTCAGGCTGGAGACCATGTACGCAATGAGCATGAGGGTACAGTAGAAAAATACGGTGTCAAAATCGACCTTGCCCGACTCAATCCCGATGGCGTCGATGGCGTAGCCGGACAGCTTCGGACCGATGAGGGAGAGAAGGTTCGATAAAACGGAGAGCGCGAGCGCGGCGAGGTAGCCCCACTTCGCATGAATCATGTATCTGCCGAGCCGCAGAAGGACTTTCAGTTTTTTCTTGCTGACGTTGCCGACCACTACGTCTTCGGGTCGTGCAACTCTCGGACCGCCTCTATTCAAGCAGAGCACCTCCCATCTGTGAATCGCTGATTTCCCGGTAGAGCGGGCAGTTTTCGAGGAGTTCCCCGTGGGTGCCGCTGCCGGTGATCCGTCCGTCCTCTAAAACGAGGATGAGATCGGCATGTTTGATTGACGATACGCGCTGTGCGACGATCACGGATGTGGTCTGACCGTCGTAGTTGTCGCGGAGCGCCTGACGCAGTCTCGCGTCGGTCGCGTAGTCGAGCGCGCTGGAGCTGTCGTCGAGGACGAGGATTTCCGGCATGCCCGCCAGCGCACGGCTGAGGATCACGCGCTGTTTCTGACCCCCGGAGAGGTTCGCACCCTTGATGGTCAGTTCGTAGTCGAGACCTCCCTCTTTTTCGCCGATGAAGGCTTCCGCCTGCGCGTGTTTCGCAGCGGTCATGATCTGGTCATCCGTCAGACCGCGTCCGAAGTCGATGTTGGAGCGGATGGTGTCGGCGAACAGGAAGTCGTTCTGGAACGCCGCGCCGAATTTGCGGGAAATATCCGCACGGTCCATGGCACGGACGTCCACGCCGTCGATTCGGACGGAGCCTTCGGTCACGTCGTACTGCCGCATGAGCAGGGCGATCAGCGTGGTTTTTCCGGCGCCGGTCGGGCCGATGATGCCGAGAGTCTGCCCTTTTTCGAGGGTGAAGCTGATGTCGGAAAGGTTGTTCTTCACGCCGTTGTAGGAGAAATTGACGTGATCGAATTCGATCTTGTGCCCGCCCTTTTTTCCTGCAAACGCTTCGTCTGCGGTCATATCCTGCGGTGTGTCGAGGACTTCGCCGATACGGTTCGCGGACGCGATGCCCTTCGACGCCATGATGAACATACGGGTGACGCTCATCATCGCGTTGAGGATGATGGTGAAGTAGGACATGAACGCGATGATCGCGCCCGCACCGGATGCGCCGGAGTTGACGCGGTACGCGCCCACTAAAATGACGGCGACGAGACCGAAGTTCATGAACAGATTCATGAGCGGGCTGGTCAGCGCCATGTTGAACGCCGCCTTCTTTTCGGCGCGGTTGAGGTTCATGTTGGCTTCGTCAAAGCGGGCTTTTTCCGCGTCTTCCTTGCAGAGAGCCTTGATGATGCGGACACCCTGCGCGTTTTCACGCACAACGCGGGTCATGTTGTCGGTTTCGACCTGCTGGTTGTTGTACAGCGGAATCCCGCGCTTTGAGATGAAGTAGACGAAAAAGCTGATGAACGGCAAAATTGCGACGAGAACGAGGGTCAGAACCGGTTCAAGCGACGCCGCGACGATGATACCGCCGATGAGCAGCAGCGGTGCGCGCACGCCGAGACGCTGGAACATCCCGACCATCTGGTGGATGTTGTACGTGTCGGACGTCAGACGGCTCTCGAGGGAGGGAACGGTGAACTCGTCGAGCTGTTTTGCGGAGAGGTAGGAAATGCGGCGGAAGAGGTCGTTGCGGATCTTTTCCGTGGTGTCACGGGCAACGCGTGCGGCCATGCGGTTCGCGCCGATGTTGCCGAGGATGGCGATCACGGAGCAGACGATCATGAGCCCGCCGCAGAAGAAGATCGCCCGTTTGTCGCCCGTCGGAACGATGTCGTCGAGGATGATCGAGAGAAGCATCGGCAGGAACAAATCCATGATGGTACCGATGAACTTGATGGAGAACCCGATCATCATCTTTCCGACAAACGGGCGGATGTAGGACAGGATGTGCTTCAAAGCGGTGCCTCCGGTGGTGAATTATTACAAAAAGTTTGTATTTTTTTAATTATACCACATTTTCGGAGGCACTGCAAGGAAGCGGGGGAATTTAAGGAGGTTTAGAAATAACTATTTTGTAATAATTCCGAGGATTTCCGCGAATTCCGCCGTATCGCGGACGAAGTCGTAGCGGGAGTCTGCGAGGTCTTTGGCGAGGTGGTCGCGGTTATCCTTTTCATGGTTGTGCTTGGTATTGCGGTAGATGGTGCAGTCCGGGTCGTCGCACATGACGGCAGCCTGTGCGGCTTTTTTCAGATAGGGCAGGGTCTTTTCCGCATCGCCGATACCGGCATAGACCCATGCGTAGGCGAGAAAACGATGCGGACGATATTCATAACCGAAGGCGGTGTGGAGCGCTTCCAGCTGACGGAGGAGTTCAAGCTGCTCTTCGGCAGTTTTGTTTTTATCGTAAATCCGCAGTTCCATGTAGAATTCAAGCTGATCGGCAAGCAGATTCACCAGTCGGGTTTCACCGGGCGTTCCATTTTTAAATTCCAGAAATTCACGGCTGTCCCACAGAGTGGGGAAATATTTGAGGTATTTTTTCGCTTCTTCTTTCCGTCCCACTGTGTCCAGACGTGTATAAAGATTACGATATGCGTCACCGAGGAGGGCGGGATCGGTACACTGAGAGGTGATGTATTCGAGCAGGTCGATGGATTCCTGCATCATTGTCTCATATTTGTCCGGGTCGCTGTCCTGGTAGTAGCCGGCGTAGTAGGAGAGTTCGAATGAAAGCTTCTTCGTCAGTTCAAAATCTCCCGGATATTCCTTCAGAGCATCGCGGCAGATGGCAATGACCTTTTCGCCGTCCGGTTCGCCGGGGAAGGATGCTTCATGGATGCGGTTCATGTATTCTTTGATCCGGTCTTCCTTTTTCACCGCGTTCATCCCGAGCAGTTCGTCTGTCGTGCAGTCGAAAATTCTCGCCAGTCCCATCAGACTGCCCACGTCCGGCGTCGTTGCGTCGGTCTCCCAGCGGCTGACCGCCTGCGGGGTAATGTGCAGAAGTTCCGCGAGGTCTTCCTGTGTGATATCGCGTGCGCGTCTCATTTTACGGATGGTTTCACCGATTGTCATAATTTTTTCTCCTTTTCTGAAATTGTCTCATATGTTTTCGTTCTCTGTAAGCTTACGGTTCTATTATACCGGAGAAATCCCGCTCTGACCATATCACATTTTATGAGAAAAACCAAACCCGGAGTTGAGTTTACGGAAAAACAAATACCCCACGGAATCTCCGTAAGGTCTCTGCACGATAAATTTGCACAAACTTTGTCACTATATTCAGTATAAAGGTTTTTGAAAAGGGTTTGGGGAAAACTTTTTTTCAAAAAAAGTTTTCCCCAAGAAAATAGATTTTTGTTTTAGCCTTCCATGTAAACGTCGACAACTCTCTGCATAACCTTGCTGAGTGCCTTCTGCTGTTTCTTGTAGGTGGATGCGATGTCGGTGGATTTGCTGCCGAGCATCTGACGGAACATGTACGGGAGGGAGGAGAGGTTTTCACCGAACTGGAACGTGAATTCGAGCTTTCTGCCGGCCATGATGAGGTCGATGATCTCTGCCGTTGCGGGTTCTGCGGAGTAGCGGCTCTTGAGGGCCTGGTCATAGTATGCCGGGAATACGGTCTTGTAGGATTCCGCACAGAGCGCTTCGAAGATGATGCCGGTGACATCCTTGTCTGCGTCGGTGAGGGTCAGCGGAATACCGAAGACGGAGAACTGGTCCCACGCGTTGGTGTAGTAGCCGCTCTGTGCTTCGTCGAACTTCGGAAGCGGGAGGATACCGTAGGTGTCTTCCATTTCGCCGAGGGATTCGGTGGTTTCGCCGAAGTAGAGCTGGCTCATCGCGATCTTGCCTTCGGAGAACGCTCTCGGAACGTCACGCCATTCGACGGTGTTGCGGTAGGAACCGATTTCGTCATAGGAGAGGGCAATCGCCTTTTCCAGTGCGGTGACGGTCTTTTCGTTGAAGAAGGTGATTTCGAACGTACCGTCGTCATTGATGGTCGCAACGTCGAGGTCGAACGCAGCGAGCCATACGTCGGTGGTGTTCAGGCCGAGGTAAACGGAGTAACCGTGGATGTCGTTGCGGTCGTGTGCGCCGTCACCGTTGGTGTCTTCCCAGATACCGGTGGTGAGGGACTGCATCTTTTCAACCGTCCAGGAACCGTCAAAGACCATGTCATACAGATCCTGACCGCTCACGCCGTATCTGTCCCAGATGTTGTAGTTGAAGAACATACCGTAGGTGTACTGGAGCGTGGAGATGGAAAGGTCACTGTTGATGGCGTAGAGCTTGCCGTTGATCGTTGCGGGTTCGTTGGCGAGCTGGTTGTGCCACGGCTGAGTGAGGTCAACGTAGGGCAGTTCGGTCCAGTTGTAGAGAACGCCTGCCATGATCGGCACGAATGCCTTGAAATTCCAGAAACCGGCAACGTCGTACGCATAGGTGCCGGAAGTTACGACGTTCTTCACGTTGTCGTAGGGGTTCGTTGTGGGGATGACTTCGATCTTGACGTCAAAGCGGTCTTCGATCCGCAGATTGCGGTCGTACACGGCGTCGTTGGTGGCTTCGCCGGTGAGTTCTTCGGAAACGATTTCATAGGTCTTCAGTTCTTCGACCGCGAAGATATAGGAACGGCCGTCGAAGGTCATATCGGGCAGATTGTCCGGGATCAGCGCGCGCTGCTGTGCGGGGGTGAGTTCCTCGACGGGGGTTTCCTCAGCAACTTCTTCGCCGGCAGTCGGAGCGGCGGTGTTGGTCGATGCGGTTTCCGCGTTGTCAGTGCCTTCGGAACAGGATGTCATGACGGCGGGAACGAGCATCAGAAGCGCGAGGAGCAGGGAAAGGGTGCGTTTCTTCATAATTACCTCCATATTCATATATTCGGGAAACTGTGCGTTGTTTCCATAATACAGGTGATTGTATTATATCATATTTGTGTTGAAAAATGAATAGGAGAATGAAACATTGGTTGAAAATTTAAAAGATAACTATTTATTCATACTGTGGTGGGGACGATTTCTTTATTCTTGACAAACTTGTCGGGAGCAGGTATAATAAAATCAGATTTATACAACAACAGGAGAATTTTATGAAATACTTCAATCTCGCAAGTGTACAGGCGTCCCGTGTGGCACAGGGATGTATGCGTATCGGCGGCATGACGGCCAGCCAGATCGACACACTGATCAAAACCGACCTCGAATGCGGGATCAATTTCTTTGACCATGCGGATATTTACGGAGGCGGCGTCTGCGAAGAAAAGTTCGGTGCGTTCCTTGCGGAAAATCCGTCGTACCGCGACCGGATGCTGATTCAGACCAAGTGCGGCATCAAGCCCGGTTCCTACGATTTTTCGAAAGAGCATATCCGTTCCTGCGTGGAAAAGAGCCTCCGCCGGCTGAAGGTGGATTACGTTGATTTCCTGCTCCTGCACCGTCCGGATACGCTCTGCGAACCTGAGGAAGTTGTGGAAATCTTCGACCGGCTCTTCCATGAAGGGAAAGTCCGTCATTTCGGCGTATCCAACCACAATCCCCTGCAGATCGCGCTGCTGAACAAGTACCTCGGCGAAGACAACCCCATTATCATCAATCAGCTCCAGTTCAGCCTTACCAATACCACCATGATCGACTCCGGACTCAACGTGAACATGGAAAACGGCGCGGCCGTCAACCGCGACGACTCCGTCCTCGACTACTGCCGTCTCCACGATATCACCATCCAGCCGTGGTCGCCTTTCCAGTACGGCTTCTTCGAAGGATGCTTCATCGACAACCCGAAGTTCCCGAAGCTCAACGAAGTTCTGAAGGATGTTGCGGGACGCTACAGCGTCACCCCCACCGGTATGGCGATTGCGTGGATCCTCCGTCACCCCGCAAAGATGCAGCCCATCGTCGGCTCCGTCAACGTCGACCGCCTCCGTCAGATCGCGGCGGCTGCCGATGTCACCATCACGCACGACGAGTGGTACGAACTGTATCGTTCCACCGGCAAGACCCTTCCGTAAATCCGAAAAACGTCAAAAAAGCTGCCGCACATTTGCTGTACGGCAGCTCTTCTATTTATGAATGGTTCAGAATCCCAGCTGCATCATGTCATCTTCCGGTTTCGTGCGTGCGGAAATTTCCGACGCATCTTCCGGACGGAAAATCACGGCGTCGCGCAGAGTCCGTACCTCACCTGGGAAGCAGATCACGGCAAGCGGGTCGAAGATGGACGAGGATACCGACATGGAACGTGCGGAATCCACGGTTTCCGAGGAGGTCAGCACCACCGGCGCCGCCTTCGCGAGATAGGACGCAAGGGAGAACTCCCCGCCGCGCCGGATAATGTTGCAGCCGCGTGTGAACGACGGCTGCGCGAGAATCATGACCTCGGGTGTGTCGGACGTGAGAAAATTGCAGACGAGTCCGTCCGCGAGAGACTGTCGCGTCGGATCGACGACGACCTGACTGCCGATGATGCGTACACTCGAACCGGAACGATGGCTGGTGTTGTCGTCGTTCACGCCGAAGCAGGTTGTGGACACGCCGTCGAGTCCCGCACGCATGAGGGAGAGCGCTTCGTAGAGATTGTCGCGTTCCTCGTTCGTGTCGGCAGTAATAAGAATTTTCGTGATGCCGCAGTTCACCAGTTCGCGGATACAGCCGACGATGGCGACACATCGGTCGGTATTGCCGCAGAGTACGGTGAACCGGCGTCGTGCCGCGTATTTTTCGAGACAGGAACGTCCTGTCCGCCGCAGAGCCGGGTAGGACGCCAGAACGTCTGCAAGCGCGGCGTCATCAAAGGAACCGGCATTCCCGTAAGCGCGCGTCACACCGGTCATGGAAAGTTGCGTCCCCACACCTGCGGGAAGCTCAAAATCGTTCGGAGAAAAAACGCCGCAGGAAAAAATCCCGCCGACCGCCTCGCGTATCGCCTGTCCCGTATCCCCGGTTCTGCGTTTGTTCCTAGCCATTTCGCGCCTCCTTTGTGCAGGGGGTGTTTTGGGGGGGGGGGGGGGGGGGGGGGGGGGGGGGGGGGGGGGGGGGGGGGGGGGGGGGGGGGGGGGGGGGGGGGGGGGGGGGGGGGG
>JBGVOJ010000622.1:0-2572 GCA_045126415.1 Eubacteriales bacterium
GCCAAGACATGCGGTGTTATACGAAACGTAGCTGAATTGTAATGTGACGCACGAAATCCCGGAGACGGAAGTTGTCAGCGCTGAACGGGGAGCGAAGCCCCGTGAAGTCGCTCCACTATTCCTGATGATTTTTATGACTGAATGGCTATAGGTCTAACAAATTTAAGCCGTACTCCACTTACAATTCCTCCTTTTTCCCCTTCTATATCATATCAGCCACACAAACCGGCTGCCGCAGTCCAAAGTTTTTGCGGAGCTTTTTTCAAAAAGCGACCGTTCCCCCTTCCCTAACAATCCGCACTCACTCCCCAAATCCATTGACAACCACGAACGCGTATGATACAATTGGAACCAACAAATATTATTTCATGAAAAGTGAGGTAGAATATATGCAGGCAATCTGGGTAAAAGGGCTGCTTGAGGAGAAGAATATCGCGGTGACGTTTCAGTATGAGCTGACTCCTGCGAAGGGGACGGTGCTGGAGCTGGCGGCATCGAATCTGTATCGGCTGTTTGTGAACGGGGCGCTGGTCGGGTATGGTCCGGCGAGAGCGGCGCACGGGTACTCAAGACTGGATACGTATGATCTCGCGAAGTGGGCGGGAGAGACGGCTGTGCTGGCGGTGGAAGTGTATTCCGCCAATACGAATACGTTCTATACGGTGGATGAGTATCCGTTCTTTGCGGCGGAAATCAAGGAAGGCGGAAAGATCCTTGCGGAAGCGAAGGATTTTGCGGCGTATCGGATGACGGAACGGGTGCAGAAGGTGCGCCGGTTCAGCTTCCAGCGGGCGTATACCGAAATTTATCACCTGACGGGCGACCCGAAGGCGTTCTATGCGGGCGGCACGGACGGACGTGTTCCGGCGGAAACCGAAGCTGTTTCCATGAACAAGCTGCTCCCGCGCCATGTGAATTATCCGAAGCTGAACGTCCTTCCCGCAGGGTTCGTGGAATACGGGGCGGTCGGCATCAACGCGGACGCGAAGCCGTGGCGTGACCGTGCGTATCACGGTATTGACCCGGTGCAGTTCAAGGGGTTCTATCCCTCCGAACTGGAAGAAGACTCCGGTGAGGAAGCAGGGAAGTTCACCTATACCGCTGCTGCTTCCGGCAAGGCGGATAAAATGCAGCCGATGTCCTATCAGACCTATGATTTCGGACGCACCATCACCGGTTTCTTCACGATGGACGTGAAGGCGGAAGCGGACACCACACTGTATATCCTGTTCGACGAAATCATCACCGACCGCGGAACTTATATGGAAGTCTCCCCGTTCCGCAACGGATGCTGCAATGTCGTCAAGTATACCATGCCTGCCGGTGAGCATCATCTGATCTCCTTCGAAGCAAACGCTGCCCGCTTTGCGACGGTCGTCGTCAGCGAAGGTACGGCGGATATCGCCAATTTCGGCATGGTACTGTACGAAAATCCCGACGCGGCGTCCTTCGAAT
This sequence comes from Eubacteriales bacterium, assembly GCA_045126415.1. Classification (GTDB taxonomy): domain Bacteria; phylum Bacillota; class Clostridia; order Oscillospirales; family CAG-272; genus UMGS1696. Next base: position 1,456 of record JBGVOJ010000622.1, read on the forward strand.
ACGATTACGGCGACGCGGAACTGAACAAGATCGTCAAAGCGGCGGTCAATACGTTCGCGCAGAACGCCGTGGATGTGCTGACCGACTGTCCGTCCCGTGAACGTGCGGGCTGGCTTTGCGACAGCTATTTCTCCTCCCGTGCGGAAGCTCTGTTTACCGGAAAGAATCTTGTGGAAAAGAGCAATCTCGAAAACTACGCAATGTGTCCGAAGTCGAAGTATCTGCCGGAAGGCATGCTCCCGATGTGCTATCCCGCCGACCATAATGACGGTGTGTACATCCCCAACTGGACGATGTGGTACATTCTCGAACTGCGCAACTACTGGAAGCGTACCGGGGACGAAGAAATGCGTGCGGCGTCGAAGGACAAGGTGTACGGTCTCGTGAAGTTCTTCGAAAAATATTACAACGAATACGGTCTTCTCGAAAACCTCGAAAGCTGGGTCTTCATCGAGTGGAGCAAGTGCAACGACGGGGACTATATCCGCGGTCTGAACTACCCGTCGAATATGATCTGGGCGGCGGCTCTTGAAGCGGTCGCGGAACTGTACGATGATCCCTCCCTTGCGGAAAAGGCGGCGGCGATGAAGAAGACCATCCGCGAACTGGCATGGAACGGCGAATTCTTCGAAGACAACGGCGTCCGCGACGAAAACGGCAAGCTGGTCAAGACCGGTCATCTCACGGAAACCTGCCAGTATTACGCGTTCTACTTCGACGTGATCACCCGCGAGGAATACACGGATCTCTTCGAACGGATGCTGACAAAGTTCGGCCCGAAGCGCGACGTCAAGACTGTTTATCCGAACGTCTATCCGTCCAACGCGATCGTCGGCAACTACCTCCGTCTCGAACTTCTCCTCCGCTTCGGCTACAAGGAAAATGTCCTGCAGGAATGCCGCGACTTCTTCTCGAACATGGCAGACCTCACCGGCACCCTCTGGGAACACTCCAACCTCAGCTGCAGCCTCAACCACGGCTTCGCCTCCATGGCCGCTGTGTACATTGATGAATGTATGAAGAAATAAAGTTTAGGTTGGGGGGGGGGGGGGGGGGGGGGGGGGGGGGGGGGGGGGGGGGGGGGGGGGGGGGGGGGGGGGGGGGGGGGGGGGGGGGG
>JBGVOJ010000623.1:0-1728 GCA_045126415.1 Eubacteriales bacterium
TATCCGCTTTTGTCGGAGGACAACAAAGCCTTTCTTTCCAAACTGAACGGGGAACTGGAAAAAATCGGTACAACATACGGCGAATGTGAGGGCGGATGGTACAACGGAACCCTGCCGTGTGATTACAACTATAAAAACAAAGTCCGTATTCTGCAGAATATGGAAAGCGGACTGCTCCCCCATGTGGTGCTCCGGTTCGGCAAAAAGGCGGAGAAGATGGGGAAATTTATCGAATCCCTGCCGGAGGAATATAAGAGCCTGGTACAGAAATGCCGGGGATGTAGGAAAGGGGAGTGCGATCACCGGATTCCGGTTACAGCAGACGGGAAGAAACAGAATATCTGCAATGTGGCATGGCGGTACTTCCCGCCGGAAGAAAAGGCAATTCCGTATATTACAGCGGCGTACCGGATATGAAGGAGGAGTAACATATGTTCACAACCGCAATCCACGGCGAAACTCTCGTCAAAACAATTGTGCACAATAACATTTCCATGGAACTCATCCACGTTCCTGCTACCATCTGGTGCGGTTCCATCGCATACGCATCTAATCTGACCGACGAACCGGACATTCCCGCACTGCTGGCGAAGTATCAGGCAAACTGTCAGTACCCCAAGCTGCATCTCGCCAATCCCGAATGGAGCAACTGTATCAGTATCGACTACTGGCAGGAAGGAAAAGTACCGCGAGGAATGGTCTTTTCCCAGCAGGTGACATCAGACGAACAGGATCCTGCACACAATATCTACCGTATGCCGGAATCGCTGTATATCCGTCTTGCCTGCACGAAAGAAGTTTCGCAGGCGGCGTTCGAGAAGGAGGAATGTGGTGTATGGGAACTGTTCGGTGTGATCAAGGATGCTTTGGAAGAGTTTGGTTACAGAATCGGCACAAATGGTGCGCAGGAAATTGAGATGTACAACCACGGTGCAGGATTGGCGTATGCGTATGTTCAGGTGGAAGAGAAATAACGGAGGTTTTTATGAAACAGATAACAATTCACCCATTCCCAAGCGGTGCCGAATCCAACGGGTTCATTGCCGCTCTGTCATCAGCACTCCTTCCATGTCTCGGTATCACAGAGGGAACACCGTACTGGTGTGCACCCAACGGCAGTTTCTGTACGGACTGCGGCGGATGCAGCCGAAGCGGACTGACAAAGCATCAGGAAATGCTGTACCACACCCTGCTTGCCGCAAGCGGTCTGGCATTCACTTTTGACTACCCCGAGGACGACGATGTGGGTTTTCACACCATGCCGGACACACCCATCGGCTGGCGGTGGGATGAACCGTTTGTGGCAAACATTATGGATTTCGCCGGACTTTCCTATATGCGGTACACAGATAAATCCATTTCAGAAATGCGGGATATTCTCCATAATTCTATTGACAGCGGATATACTGCTCTCTGTGCCGACACCCGGAATATCTCCGAAAACGGAGGGTGGTCACGCTGCTGGAATGTGATCTGCGGATATACGGAGGACGGTATTCTTGTCATGAACCATGGCGGAGAGATTGTCACGGAAACCGATAGTACATACAGCGATTGGATTGTGATCACCGGAAAAGCCGAACGGAAACAGACATACCGGGATGTGTTGGTGCGAATTTATGCCATTCTCACCGACCCGTCCCACGCTGTACTGGAACAGGAGATTTATTCGGATCTGTCGAATGTAACGGAAGAAAATGCTGTCGGCCTGGCGTATAAAATGATGGG
>JBGVOJ010000624.1:0-4105 GCA_045126415.1 Eubacteriales bacterium
CCCCCCCCCCCCCCCCCCCCCCCCCCCCCCCCCCCCCCCCCCCCCCCCCCCCCCCCCCCCCCCCCCCCCCCCCCCAAAACTTCACTTCTTTAGGCATTCGCGCCTGCGACGATTTCGGTGATTTCCTGTGTGATGGCACTCTGGCGCGCCTGATTGTATTTGAGACTCAGATGATCGAGCATTTCGTCCGCATTCTTCGTTGCGGAATCCATTGCGGAACGGCGTGCAGCAAGCTCGGACGCGAACGCTTCGCATACCGAGGAGTACAGCACTCCCGCGATGTATTCCGGAATCAGCGCCGCTAAAACCGCTTCCGCGGAAGGTTCGTATTCCACGACCACGGACGGCTGCTGCCCTTCCCCGTTCCCCTTCTGCAGAGGAAGAAGATGCGTCATCCGCGGGTTCTGCGTCAGCATCGACACAAATTCCGTCGAAATCAGACGGACACCGCCGATTTCGCCACGATCGTACATATCCCGGATGAGGTACGCCGCGCGGGAACATTCATCCGACGTCATGTCTTCGCAGGAGATGAATTCCTTCGTGATCACGGGACGCTTCTTGTTCGCATAATATTCCACCGCACGCTTGCCGATCGGCAGAATCACGTCGTTTTCCCGCATCATCACGGCCGACGAACGGAAAATATTGTTGTTGTATCCGCCCGCAAGACCACGGTCACCGGCGACGATGATGTACAGTACCGGCAGGGACGCTTCCCTTGCCTTCGAATACATCGTGTTCGCCGTCGACAGATCCGCGAACGCGTCCAGCATGACCGAACGGTAGAAGCGGGACTGCTCCATTTTCGCCGTCGCACGCTTGATCTTCGAGGAGGCTACCAGTTCCATCGCCTTGGTGATGTGCCGGGTCGACTCCACACTCTTGATCCGCGCACGGATCGCTTTGATGTTCGCTCCCATGGCAAACCCTCAATCAATACCGCTGTTCCCGGAACTTCGCCGTGAACTCGGTCAGCGCGGTGTCGAGCAGCGCGTTGTCCTCGTCCGTCAGCAGACCGGTTTCCGCGATGCGGCGCATCAGCTCGTCGTACTTGTTCGGCAGGAATTCGTACAGTTCCTTTTCGTAGTCCTTGACATCCGCCACTTCGATGTCCCTCAGATAATCGTTGATGACGGCGTAAATAATCGCAACCTGCAGTTCCACCTGTACCGGCGCATTTTTGTCCTGCTTGAGGATCTGCACAATACGTTCTCCCTGTGCCAGACGTGCCTTCGTGTCCGCGTCGAGGTCGGAGCCGAACTGTGCAAACGCCTGCAGTTCGCGGTACTGCGAGTAGAGCAGCTTGAGCCGTCCGGCAACCTTCTTCATTGCCTTTATCTGCGCGTTGCCGCCGACACGGGAGACGGAAATACCGGGGTTGACCGCCGGAATGATGCCCGCGTGGAACAGTTCGGTTTCCAGGAAGATCTGCCCGTCCGTGATGGAAATGACGTTGGTCGGGATGTACGCGGAAACGTCGCCCGCCTGCGTTTCGATGATCGGAAGTGCGGTGATGGAACCGCCGCCGTATTCGGGAGCCACTCTTGCCGCACGTTCGAGCAGACGGGAGTGGAGGTAGAATACGTCGCCCGGATACGCTTCACGTCCCGGCGGACGGCGGATGAGCAGGGACAGCGCACGGTACGCAACCGCGTGCTTGGACAGATCGTCGTAAACGATGAGGACGTCCTTGCCCTGCGCCATGAAGTATTCCGCGATGGCACAGCCGGCGTACGGGGCAATGTACTGCAGCGGTGCGGCTTCGGACGCGGAGGCCGATACAATCACCGTATAGCGGTCCGCACCGGCACGCTTGAGCGTTTCGGCGAGATTCGCAACGGTGGAGTTTTTCTGACCGATCGCGACGTAAACGCAGAGAACGTCCTTGTCGTGCTGGTTCAGGATGGTGTCGATGGCAATGGTGGTCTTCCCGGTCTGACGGTCGCCGATAATCAGCTCACGCTGACCGCGGCCGATCGGAATCATCGCGTCAATCGCCTTGATGCCGGTCTGCAGCGGCACGGAAACGCTCTTTCTCTTGATGATACCGGGAGCCTCGGATTCGATCGGACGGCGTTCCGTGCAGTCGATGGGACCGCGTCCGTCGATCGGTTCGCCGAGCGCGTTGACAATACGTCCGAGCATCGCGTCGCCGACGGGAACCGCCGCAACGCTGCCGGTCCGCTTGACGGGCGAGCCTTCACGGATGTTCTGCGAATCGTTCAGCAGGACGATGGAAACGGTGTTTTCCTCCAGATTCATCGCCATGCCGAACGAACCGTCCTCGAACTCCACGAGTTCGTTCGCCATGCAGTTGTCCAGCCCGAACGCGGTCGCGATGCCGTCACCCACGGTGATAACCGTGCCGGTTTCGGCTTCGTCGGTCTTGTTCCGGTAATTTTTTATCTGATTTTTAATGATACTGCTTATTTCTTCAGGACGAAGTTCCATGGTTTTACTCCATATTTAAAAAATGGGGAGAGGTACAGATTCTCACAATACGGCATCTGCCAGAGAACCTGCGATCGTTTTCAGTTTTGTGTGCGCGGTATCGTCGATCAGACGGTTGTCAAAGGAAAGACGAATCCCCCCGATCAGACCGGGAACAACCACGCAGGTCAGCTCGATTTTTTTGCCGGTACGCGCTTCCAGACGCGCGGTCAGCTTTTCGCGCTGTGCATCGGTGAGCGGGACGGCACTTTCCGCCTTCGCGCGGATGATGCCGTGATGCCGGAAATACCGCTGTTCATACTCGTCGAAGCAGCCGGGGATCTCATACGCGTTGCCGCGTTCCACCATGATCTTGACGAAATTTGCCAGATAGGGGTGGACGCGTCCGTCGAGGGCTTCCGCAGCAAGTCCGACGCGCTCCGTCTTGGAAATACCGGGCGTGGTCAGCAGATGGAGGTACGACGGCTCGAGAATCCCGCGCAGAGCACGTGTCTGCTCCAGCAGAACTTCTTCCAGCCCTTCGTCGACCGCCAGTTCGTACAGACCGCCGCCATATTCTTTTACAATTTCTTTCATGTCGTATTCCTGTTATCGGCGCGCGATCAGAGGTTTTCGATAAACGAGTCGATCAGTTCGCGGTGGTCGTCCTCGTTGATCTCGCGCTGCACAATCGTTTCCGCGATCTGCACGGAAATTTCGGAAATTTCGTTTTTGAGGTCGTTCATCGCCTTCTTCTTTTCCTGGGCGATGTCGGCGTCGGCCTTCTTCAGGGTTTCCTCTGCCTTGCGGTTTGCATTTTCGATGATCTCGTCGCTGCGGCGTTCGGCACGCGCGGACGCTTTTTTGAGGATCGTTTCCGCTTCGGCGTCGGCCGCATCGAGCTTTGCCTCGTATTCGGTCTTATCCTTCAGCGCAGCGTCCTTCGCTTCTTCCGCGTCGCGGTACAGTTCATCCACCTGACTCTGCCTTTCGGCAAGAACCTTTTTCACACGGTCAAACAGAAACTTTTTGACGATCCATGTGAGAATGAGCAGGTTCCCGACGGTGGCGACCATGTGCCACACGTTCAGCGAGATCAGCTCAAGGTATTCATTACTCATGCTTCTATCTCCTTACACTTGCAGAAGGCAAGGAAATCAGAGCTTGCCGATGAAGAGATTCGGTGCGAGAAGCATCAGCAGAAGACCCATAACGAAACCGTAAATACCGGTGGTTTCCGCGATTGCACAACCCATGATCATCGTGGAAGTAACCGAACTCTTACATTCCGGCTGACGTCCGATGGCTTCGCACGCCTTACCTACGGCATAACCTTCACCGATACCGGGGCCGATACCGGCGATCAGGGAAAGACCGGCACCGATTGCACATCCTGCCATAATAATTGCCTTTGCATTTGCAAGTTCCATAGTAGTTTTACTCCTTGTATATAGTTTAATTTTTTACAGATTTGATTTTGTCTTATTCATCCGCCGATGCGGCGTTGGCGATATAGAGCATCGTCAGCATGGAGAAAATGAACGCCTGCATGCACGAGCTGAACAGGTCAAAGTAGACCGACAGAAAGGCGGGAATCCCGACCTGCAGAAACGGGATCTTGCCGAGGATGCCCGGCAGCCAGCCGAACAGCAGCGTGGACGCGGATGCCAGT
>JBGVOJ010000625.1:0-1410 GCA_045126415.1 Eubacteriales bacterium
ACATCAATAACATGTATACATATCCGGCAGATCCGGACAAGATTAAAAATCCGTATGGCATTAACCATACGGATTTTTTGAATTACTGTATTATTCTTCCTTCAACAATCAAACAGGAATCCGAGACCGTTTTCAATGACAATATCTTTCGCGAGACTTGCGGTTTCTTCGCTCTCGGTATACGGGACAATCCGGTAAGTACGTTGTCCTGCTCTGACTTCCGGTGTGATATGGTGCATGGCGTGGAGTTCTTCCAGTCTGCCCGGGAGTTCATGGAGATGAGTGACGAACACCGCATCACAGCCGACTTTCGCAAGATGACACATCAGCGATTCCGACAGAAACAACGCATCGTATGCGGAGGTACTGGAAAATGTTTCATCGAGAAGCAGAAGTGTACTGTGGTTGATCCCCTCAAGACTTTTCTGCAGCCGCTGTGATTCGTTGGCAAGACGGCTTTCCGTACTTCCCTTTGTAGTTTCAATGAAATGGGTGACGATCTTATCATACGGTTTCATCCGCACTGTTCCGGCAGCGCAGACAGGCAGTCCGAGCTGGAAGGTGAGCTGAGCTGTTCCGATTGCGGTGACATAGACACTTTTACCACCGCTGTTCGGACCGGTCAGAATATAGAGTTTGTTGTCCGGCGAGAACATCAGGGGACTGGGGACGATGTTTGTAATCCGGCATTTGTCGGCAAGGAGCGGATTGCAGAGGCTGTCCACAACAGTTTCTGCAGCGATTTCCGGAAAGACAGGACGGAACCCCTGTTCAGTCTGCTTTCGGATCATTTTTACAGCGCAGAGCAGGAAACGGAAGTCTTCTCTTACAGCGGCAAGCGCCCGCATCGTACTCTGGGCGGATTGGATAACCTGCCGGCGGAGGTTTTTCAGCGCACTGCGGTACAGGAAATTCATGCTGTTGTAAAATTCGGTATTGATGACGAGCCGGCTGCTCTGGAGCATGTTTTTTACTTCACGGATACCGACAACGGTAAGACATTCGAAGTCTTCGCCCGGCTGTTCTTCACGCATGGCTTTGTCCAGACGGGTTCCGCAGACGAAGGGCTGGTTGTTGATCGAGACGATTCCTACTTCGGTGATGTTGAGCTGGGCATCAAGATTGACCCCTAAGGTGAGTGAGCGGATAGCCCGGAGATTACTGTCCAGATTATGTAACCATGTGCAGAGGTCACGATAATCCGCAGATTCTTTCAGTTTGCGGATGTTATTGAAAAAGGTGATCAGGCGTTCGGAAGTCAGTTTTTTGGCAGTAGAGTATGCCACATCCATTGCATCAACGGTATCGGTGAACGCAAGGAGCTCGACAAGGGCATACAGGAGATTTTCGGCAGAGTCGGTTTCATTCTGTCCGAGATTCCGCAAAAGATCTGCAAGGTCGTCGAGATGG
>JBGVOJ010000626.1:0-2120 GCA_045126415.1 Eubacteriales bacterium
GTTTTCATCCACACGTACACCGATAATCCGTCTGCCGTCTTCGGTTTCGCTCGGCAGTTCGCCGATCTTCGCATCCTGCGGTGCGGACATGCCGATGAGGAAGACTTCGTCGTCTTCGCATTCTTCGAACCAGTCACCGTAGAGCCAGTGGATACCGTCGTATGCATTGAATTCGACATGGGACATGTCGTAGCCTTCGATTTCGAGAGAGTGGATATAATCGATGTATCTCTCGATCATGCTGCCTTCGTAGGCAGTGACTTCGATGGGTGCTCTTTCTTCTTCGCTTTCATGATCGACCGTATTGTCGAACATATACGGATTAAACATATACTCGTCGTCGGTGAGGTCATTGTCCTCGTCCATCCAGCGGTCGATCTCGACATCATCGCTCGGGATTACGAGAGAGGTGAGGTTGACACATCCCGCAAAAACATCGTTGCCAAGCCACTTCAGTGCCGGAGAAAGTTCAATGGTGTGAGCCTGAGAACGCGAGAATGCGTGGTTGCATATCTCCAGTACACGGTCTCCCATCGTGATTTTGCCGATCTGCGCATCACAGAATGCGCCGTGGTCGATCACCTCAACGAAATCCGGGAGTTCGTAGGTGGGTTCATAGTCCTTCGCCTGAGGATAACGGAGGAGAATTCGGTTGTATCCGGTCAGAACACCGTCGTGGACTTCGACAAACAGCCAGCCGCGTTCGTCCTTTTCCTCATTGGTCAGATTTTCATCCGCCTTGATGAATTCGCGCAGCTTCGGAGTATCGTTGAACGCCCAGCACCAGATCTGATAGATTGAGTTGGAAACGGTTACGGTTTCGAGGTTTTCGCATCCCCGGAACGCATTGTCCAGAATATAACGGCAGGGAGAACCTTCGTCTACAATCACATTGCGAATACCATTTTCACATGTAAATGCACACGGAGCGACCGCGAATACCGGTCGGCCGTCCACATAATCGATGACAAAGTCAGTTTCGTCAAAACCGACGCCGCCGATCAGCGCAACGGGATCTTCCCCTTCGAATTCGCGTTCGAAACGGGTCATACCGTCATCGTCACGATCGGAGAAATACCACTCGTCATAATGGCTGTAGTTCTCCACAAACTGTTCCGCCGGGATATAACTGTAGATCGGTTCGTAGATTTCCGTCGGGAAGGAATCCAGATCATGATCGTAGGTGCCGTAGAATTCGACTTCCGCCACGTTGAGGACGTCGCTCTTGTTGATGACGCGGAACTGCGTGAACGCGTAGTCCTGTGCCGCAGACGCGAGCATATCTTCGGAAATGTCATACCATGTCAGCTCGTATCCTCTGTCCGGGAACTGGTACAGGGAGATCCAGTCTTCGCCGTTCACGGAGCCCTGAACGGTCAGATTGATCATGCGGTCACCCCAGCCGTCGGGAGCGTACTCGTTGCAGCCTTCGTACAGGAGAATGAATTCGCTGAGCTGAACTGTGCCGGCATCTCCCGCCAGAGCGGTGATTTCCAGCTTATAGAACGAATAGGAATCCGCCCTTTCCGGAAGTTCCACGGAATATTCCGCGAAATTCTCTGCGGGAAGTCCGGCATCGGTCTGCGTATGAATTTCGTTCCAGTCTTCACCGTCGTCGGAGCCGTACAGCGTCCATGAAACGGGGTTGCGTCCGGGGTACTCTTTATTGTCATTTCCGGTATACATATAGTAACCGGAAACCGATACCGGACGGCTGGTCTGCCATGTCACGGAATGTTCACCGCCGGGAGCGCACCACTTGGAATCCAGCGTACGGTCGAAGAGATTGTACGCTTCTTCATTCTCATGACCGCCGGTCTGTTCGAGAACGGTGATTTCCGGATCATAGCCGTTCGGGTTTCTCGGAACGATATGTACTTCCGTCAGCCTCCGACATCCATACCGACGTGTGCGTCGATGGTCGCTTCGTAAGCGTCGTAGAACGTCGAAATATCGCCGTCGAACGCTTTGTCGAAGGAAGCGTCTTCGTTGTCGTCCCACGGGTCCGTACCAAAGATATTGTCTGCCGTGTTCAGCAGAACACCGTCGGTCAGAACTTCTGCTGTACAGCCGAGAGGATCGGTTTCCTCATCATCGATGGTCGGACGTTCTTCTTCCAC
>JBGVOJ010000627.1:0-2193 GCA_045126415.1 Eubacteriales bacterium
AGAATTTCGGCAGCTTGAGCATGCGCTTGAACCGCCACGGTTCGCAGAGGAGACGATAGAACCACTCCAGACCGAGTTTGATGAAGATTTTCGGCGCGCGCTTCACGATGCCGGCGTAGCCGTCGAGGGAGCCGCCCAGCCCGAGCATGGCGCCCACGGAAGTCAGCTTGGCACGGTTCTGATAGATCCATTTTTCCTGTGCCGGTGCGCCGAGGCAGACATACAGCACATTCGCGCCGGATTCATTCACCAGACGGATGACTTCGTCGTTTTCTTCGCCTTCTTTTTTGAAATAGCCGTCGTGGAATCCGGCGAACTTGATACCCGGATATTTTTCGGACAGCTTTTTTCCGGCTTCTTCCGCGACGCCCGGCTTGCCGCCGAGCAGGAATACGGTGAAATCGGTCTCCGCGAGCCGCTTGATGAGGGCTTCACCGACCTCGATTCCCGCGATTTTGCCGGAACCGAAGGGAGTTCCGAGAATTTTTGCCGCCTTGACGACGCCGATACCATCCGGAATAATCAGCTCCGCCGAATTGATAACGTCGTACAGCGCAGGATCTTCGATACACGCCTGTACGATCTCGGAGTTCGGCGTATAGAGCGCGGTCTGCTTTTTTTTGCGTACTCCGTCAAGCAGCGCGTCCACGGTACCGTCCAGTGTCGTATTCAAAAAATATACCCCGCGTACATTGATACGGGTATTGTTATTTTCAGCCATAACATACCTCCTTTCCATAGATTGAAAGTTTTTGAAAAGGGGTTTGGGGAGAAACTTTTTTCAAAAAAGTTTCTCCCCAAAAAATAATCAATTATAAATTATTCAGCAACTTCGGAAAGATAATCAGCAACGTCGCCGACGGTGATGAACTTGTGGATAACGTCGTCACCGATTTCGATGTCGAATTTTTCTTCACAGAGAAGAACGAGGTCAGCCAGTTCGAGAGAGTTGATACCGAGATCGCTGACAAGCTCGGAATCGGGGGTGATATCTTCTTCCTTGATGGAAAGTTCTTCCACAAGAAGTTCCTTGACCTTTTCGTACATGATTCTTTAAACTCCTTACTATGGTTAAGTCGTGATTGGATAAATGTGTATGCAGATATTATTATAAGGGTATTCCTTCCGCATGTCAAGCATTTTTCCGCATAATTTTAAAATTCTTGCGGGAATCATCTTGAAATCGGGGAGAATATCCGCTATAATAGATAAAGAAAAGAAAACAGCTGCGGCTGAAATTCCAATTTTAAAGGAGAATTCAATTATGAAGACAAGTGTATCTTCCTACAGCTTCGGCGGATACTTCGGATCCCTCGGCTATCTCGGCATCATCGACAAGGCAAAGGAAATCGGTTTTGACGGTATCGAATATACCGACGGCGGCTACATGAGCGAACCCGATTCCGCAAAGAAGATCAAGGAACGCTGCGCGGAACTCGGTCTTGAAACCGTTGCTCTCGCAGTCGGCGCAAACTTCCTCGCATCCGACCTCGACGGTGAAATCGCAAGACTGAAGAAGATGGTTGACTATGCGGCAGAAGTCGGCTTCAAGATGATGCGTCACGACGTTGCCGGCGGCTTCGGTCCCGACAAGAAGCACTCCAGAGGCTATGACAACGCGCTCCCGATCATCGCAAAGGGTGTTCGTGAAGTTACCGCATACGCAGAACAGAAGGGCGTGCGCACCATGACCGAAAACCACGGTTACTTCTCTCAGGACGCGGCTCGTGTTGAAAAGCTCATCAACACCGTTGCACACGACAACTTCGGTGCGCTCGTTGACATGGGTAACTTCATGTGCGCGGACGAAGATCCGAGCCTTTCCGTTTCCATCATGGCTCCCTACGCATTCCACGTACACGCGAAGGACTTCCACTACAAGTCCGGTATGGACGTAAATCCGGGCGCTGGCTGGTTCCAGACCAGAGCGGGCAACTACATCCGCGGCGCGATCATCGGTCACGGCGAAGCGAAGATCTACCAGAGCATCCAGACCATGAAGAGAGCCGGCTACGACGGATTCATCACCATCGAATTCGAAGGCATGGAAGACAACCTCAAGGGTATCTCCATCGGCCTCCAGAACCTCAAGAGATTCATTGGTTAATAGAAATAATTTTTTTGGGGGGGGGGGGGGGGGGGGGGGGGGGGGGGGGGGGGGGGGGGGGGGGGGGGGGGGGGGGGGGGGGGGGG
>JBGVOJ010000628.1:0-2276 GCA_045126415.1 Eubacteriales bacterium
TTCCATGGCAATGGGCTTCAACGGCGCACGTCTCCACGAAAAGGTATTCGAAGAACGCTTCCTGTACCACGCTGACAAGAAGGGCTACATCGTATGGGGCGAATATCCGAACTGGGGTCTTGACCACTCCTACGCGGATTCCATCTACGGCATCCTTCCCGAATGGCTCGAAGAAGTCGAACGTGACTTCAACCATCCCGCCATCGTCGGCTGGTGTCCCTTCAACGAAACCTGGGATGTAAACGGCAGACGTCAGTACAACGATGTACTCAACCTCGTTTACAACGCAACCAAGGCAGCGGACCCGACCCGTCCCTGCATCGACACGAGCGGCAACTACCACGTAGACAAGACCGACGTTTACGACGTTCACGACTACGAACAGGATCCCGCAAAGTTCGCGGAACACTTCTCCGACTTCAACGAATTCGGCACCATGTCCAACGGCATCGGCAAACGTCAGCACTACGACGGAAAGACCCCGTTCTTCGTAAGCGAATACGGCGGAATCCGCTGGACCGACAAGCAGGACGGCTGGGGCTACGGCAACGCACCGAAGACCAAAGAAGAATTCCTCACCCGTCTGAAGGGTCTGACCGACGTTATGCTTGACGACGACAGAATCTTCGCGTTCTGTTACACCCAGCTCACCGACGTTGAACAGGAACAGAACGGTCTTTATACCTATGAACGCAAGCCGAAGTTCGATCCGGCAGTTGTTCATGCAATCTTTGCACGCAAGGCAGCGATCGAAGACTGAATTCTTTCTCTCCAATAAAACCGAAACTTCCGGATTTTCCTCCGGAAGTTTTTTCTTTTCCTGCATTTACAAATCGGAAACGATACGTTATAATAGAGATAACATTAAATTCCACAGGGAGGACATTCTATGGAAATTCGTAAAAACAACGAACACGGCATCATCTGGCATAATCCGGATTCCTTCTTCCGCTACAACGGATGGCCGTCCGTCTGCAAGGACGACGAAGGCACCCTGTACGCAGTCTGTTCCGGGTTCCGTGTGTCCCACATCTGTCCGTTCGGGAAGACCGTGCTGTTCAAGAGCTGGGACGAAGGCAAAACATGGTCGATCCCGATGATCATCAACGACACGTACCTCGACGACCGTGACGCGGGTGTGATCTGCCTCGGCGGCAAGACGATCCTTGTGACATGGTTCTGCCATCCGGTCACGAATTACACCGGACGCTACAACAACGCGATCCGCGGTGCGTGGGGAGGATCCGGCGGCGTTCTGGATATGTACGATACCATTCCGGAAAAGTTCAGCCACGGCGGATCGTTCGTGCGCGTTTCCCATGACGGCGGCATGACCTGGGGCGACACCGTGCAGATTCCGATTTCTACTCCGCACGGCCCGATTCTTCTGAAAAACGGTACACTTCTCTACCTCGGCAAGGAACATTTCTCCGAAGGAAGAGAAAATCCGGACGTGATCGCTACATGGATCAGCACGGACGAAGGCACCACATGGTCGAAACTCGGCGAACTGTCCGCACCGGAAGGCACGTTCTGGAGAAACTTCCATGAACCACACGTAGTGGAACTCGACAACGGACGTCTGATCGGCATCATCCGTGCGGAAGGTGCGGAAGTAGATTTTCGTTTCACCATGTATCAGACCGTTTCCGACGACGGCGGCAAAACCTGGTCGGATATGGTTCCCATGGGTGTCTGCGGTTCTCCGCCGCACCTCATCAAGCATTCGTCCGGCGCACTCGTTCTGGTTTACGGCAGACGTGCGGAACCCTTCGGGGAACGTGCACTGGTCAGCCGCGACAACGGCGAAACCTGGGAAGATGACTATATCCTCTGCGAAACCAGTCCGTGCGATCTCGGCTACCCCTGCTCTGTCGAACTCTCCGACGGATCCATCCTCACTGTCTACTACCAGCAGTACGAAAAAGACGGCTTCCCTTCCATCCTGTATACGAAGTGGACGCTGTAATAAAAATCTCCCGTGGTTTTTCACGGGAGATTTTATTTCATCCGTAAAACGGAGCTTTCCAGTCGAAAATCGGTTCCGGAGGATCAAACGGGAGACGCATGAATTTTTCGGATTTCAGCGGGGTTCCGCAGCGTTCGCGTTCGATGACTTCGATCAGCATGTCGAAATCTTCCGGGGTGTGGGCGTGACCGCCGCTGCGCCAATACCAGAGGACATTTTCCGGCTTGCCGTACATCTTCCAGACTTCGAGGGCTGCGATGCTCGTCTGGTAGGTGTTCACCGGGCCTGACCAGATGTCGCTTTCCGC
>JBGVOJ010000629.1:0-3643 GCA_045126415.1 Eubacteriales bacterium
CCCCCCCCCCCCCCCCCCCCCCCCCCCCCCCCCCCCCCCCCCCCCCCCCCCCCCCCCCCAAAACTTTATTTTATCAAATTAACCGGCCTTTTCGATCTGCTTGGTGAGCTTCTTGATTTCTGCGTCAACGCTCTTCTGCATGCCCTTGAGGACGGAACCGAAGTTGCCTGCGAGGCCTACGAAGGAACCCTTCAGGAGCTTCGCTGCAACCTGTTCCTGCCATGCGTTGATACCGAAATCGAAGTAGATGCTGTCGAAGCAGATGGAGAGCATTTCCGCGGATTCCGCGTCACGCGCATACTTGGACTTTACAAGAGTTTCGGTGTACTGGGGAACGATGTTCTTCTGGGTGTAGAATGCCATTGCTTCGAGAAGCATACCGGTGTATTCCGCGCTTGCCATGTCATAGGACTTCGGAAGAACGGAAAGTTCCGCGCCGAAGGACGGTGCATAGAATCTTTCCTGATTTTCGTCGTACTTCGGAACCGGTACAAAACCTACGTTGAATTCGTAGTCACGGATGCTGGAGAGGGAGTGCGGGTTGCTGGTAACGAAGAGGCAGCGGCCGTTCTTGAAGGTGCCGGACATCATCGCGTCGGTAGCGTCCACGTTGGTGCTGGTGGTGTTGTACCAGCCGCCGTTGCTGCTGATGTCAAGAATGTGCTGCATCTTGGTGACAGAAACTTCGTCGGTGGGAAGGTTGAAGAGCGGATAGCCGTTTTCATCCTGGGTGATGAGAGCAACTTCGGAACCGAAGAGCATACGGAGGAAGTGTTCCTTGACGGAGCTTTCGATACCGAACTGGTCATCGTTGGTGATCTGACCGTCGCCGTTGATGTCAAGATTTGCCGCGTCCGCCATCTTGTACATGTTGTCAATCGTCCATTCGTTGTTCTTTACATATTCATAGGGAGAGGTGAGGTTGAGCTGGTTCACGATGTCCGCGTTGAACGCGTAGCCGCCCGCACGGGAGAGCACGGAAAGGCTGAAGTTGCCGGAAGCCGCGTACTGCTGACCGCCGATTACGAAAATGGAGGATGCGTAGGGATTCCACCATGCTTCGTCAAGGGAGATGTGCGGAAGCGCTTTCATGTCCGCGAGGTACTGGATCATACCGGTGATCCAGAGGTCATAGGTCATGCAGAGGTCGTAGCTGGTGTCGCCGGACATTGCGAGCTGGGAGAGAACGTCCGCGCCCACCTGGCTTCTGGTTTCGGTGATAATCTTTGCGTTGAAGCGTTCCTGAAGAACGTCGGTACGGTTGTAGATCGCGTCGTTGAGGATTTCACCGGTCTGTTCTTCGGCTTCAAGGACGTTGTTCGCCCACGCAAGCCATTCCTGGCTGTGGTGCAGAATGTTGAGTTCAAAGCCGCCCATGTTGGTGTCCGGCAGACCGTCGGTCAGCTCGGTTTCTTCCTCTTCCACAACTTCTTCCGCGGAGGGAGTGTTGGTGTTTGCGGCAGGTTCATCGCTGTTCGCGGAGTTGTCGGAACATCCGGCGAAGGTTCCGCCGAGGATCGACAGCAGCAGCAGGACTGCGGTAAGTCTTTTCATGAGATTCTCCTTGTTTTGGAAAATATTTAATGTATGAAATGTTTTGAGAGCCAACCTACATTATATAATAATTCCCATGTTTTATTGTTAATTTTTTGTTAACTTTACATTGTAATATTTTCTTACAGATCCAGCAGCAGACCGACGGGACAGTGGTCGCTGCCCATGACGTCCGCATAGATCATCGCGTCGCACACATTTTCGCGCAGACGGTCGGACACGATGAAGTAGTCGATGCGCCACCCGGTGTTGCGTTCGCGAGACTTGAACATGTATGACCACCAGCTGTACGCGCCCGTGCGATCGGGATAGAGGTACCGGAACGTATCCGTGAATCCGGCAGCGAGCAGTTCGGTCATCTTGCCGCGCTCCTCGTTCGTAAAACCCGCATTGCCGACGTTGGTTTTCGGATTTTTGAGGTCGATCTCGTTGTGTGCGACGTTGAGGTCGCCGCAGAGGATGACCGGCTTTTTTTCCGACAGACCGCTCAGATAAGTGCGCAGATCGTCTTCGAACACCATGCGGTAATCGAGACGGGTCAGCTCCCGCTGTGCGTTCGGCGTGTAGGAATTCACGAGGTAAAACGCCGGATATTCGAGGGTGATGAGCCGTCCCTCATCGTTGTACTTTCCGTCCTCACCGATGCCGTAGAAGACGTTGTCCGGCTCTTCTTTCGCGAAGACAGCCGTACCGGAGTACCCCTTCTTCACCGCGCTGGAATAGTACGCAAAGTAGCCGGGATGGTCAAAATCCGCCTGCCCGGGCTGCATTTTCGTCTCCTGAATCGAGAAAATGTCCGCATTTTCCGCTTCAAAGAAGTCCGCAAACCCCTTCTCAAGCACCGCGCGGAACCCGTTGACGTTCCATGAAATCAGTTTTTTCATGCCTTCTTCTCCTTGAATCTGATTTGTGTAAGGAGGATGCCCGCGAAGATCAGGACACAGCCGAGGTAGGCGAGCGGTGCCATGCGTTCGCTCAGGATGATCGCGCCGCCGATGGCCGCAAATACCGATTCGGTCGAGAGGATGATCGACGCAGAGGTCGGTTCGGAATACTTCTGACCGAGCACCTGACAGGTGTACGCCACCCCGGTCGACATGAAGCCGCAGTACGCGATCGGAATCGCCGCCGATGTGATCGCCGTGAAGGAAATATCTTCCGTAAGCAATGCAAAAATCCAGTTGAGTACCGTACAGACCGCAAACTGTGTCATCGAGAAGCGCAGGGAATAGATGCGGTCACCGAAGCGGTCGATCCACATGATGTGCAGGGCAAAAATGACCGCGCACCCGACAAGCACCGCGTCCCCGGACGTGACGGTCAGCGCGCCGCCGTCGAGACAGATCAGTCCCAGCCCGACAACCCCGAACACCGCACCGATCCACGACTGCACGTTCGTCTTCTGCCCGAGAAAAATGCCGATCACGGGAACGAGAATCATGTAAAGTCCGGTAATAAAGCCCGCTTTTCCGGCGGAGTCGGTCAGGTCAATCCCAATCTGCTGCATGGACGAGGCCGCAAAGAGCAGCACACCCGCGATCCCGCCGCAGAACAGCGTCGTCTTCATCTTCTTCTCGTCGTGTTCGTTCTTCTCAAAGAGAAGGATCACGGGAATCAGCGACAGCGTGCCGAGCAGAAACCGCGAACCGTTGAACGTAAACGCCCCCACATGGTCGGAACCGAGCCGCTGCGCCACGAACGCAAAGCCCCAGACGACCGCTGCCGTCACAAGGAAAACAATACCCTTGGGCGTATTTTTCTTTTCCATAAAAATAATGTCATCTCCTGTTGAAAAATCATAAACATACCCCTAATTATAACATTTCCCCCACACACGGTCAATGGCAGAAACCGTAATATTTTCACACAATCCCACACTTTTTATGGACATATCGCAACTTTTGTGGTATAATTCCAGTATCACTGAAAATTTGCACAAACCAAATCCATACACATAGATGAAAGTTTTTTGGAAGGGGTTTGGGGAAACCTTTTTGCAAAAACGTTTCCCCAAAAAACAACCCCACCACAAACCACGCGCGAAAAGGCTTGGAACAAACCCACAACCCGCGCTACGGGACAGGCGATA
>JBGVOJ010000630.1:0-3653 GCA_045126415.1 Eubacteriales bacterium
CACGCAGATCGACAACGCCGTCGTCGTGGACGAACTTCTGCACACCGACGCGATCCGCCATGGCATCTGCGCGGTTGTTATGTACGAATACAACGGCACGCAGTTCGTTTCCGATGCACCCGGTTCGTACATCGGTCTCGACCGCTTCGGCAGCTCCGTCTACGCGGATGTCGTCTCGGACGATGCGGCGAAAACGGCGGAGTACATCGAACTTCTGCGCGGCTTCTCCGAATCGACTTCATTCAGCCTGCCGGAGGATGAAAACAAAGTGATCCGCACGATGGCGGAATACGGCGTCGAAGCGGAAGCAACGGTTCACGAATGGCTGTACCGCGGTGACGTGATCCCGCGTACCTTCAAATATACCATGCGTCGTCTGACGGCGGACGACATTCCGGCGGTGCAGGCATTTGCTGCGGAATACGGCAGTGACTGGAAGGTCGTCGAAAGCCTGACCCAGCGTGATGTGTTCCACAACGCTCCGTACGACCAGCCGCTCGGCATTTACGACGGTGAAAACCTGATCGCGATTTTCCGTACCTGTGTTTACGGTAAATACGGGTTCCGTGTCGGCGATGTCGAAGGCGTCGCGGCACTCGAACGGTACAAAAACGCGTCGTTCACGCGGGAAGCATACACGCTGGCGATCAACCATCTTGTGGAAAACGGTTATATGCCGTTCTGCAGCATCACGAATACGGACGACTTCAACCCCGAAACCTACGGCTTCGACATGGTCAAGGTCATCTATACGGCAAAATAAACAAAAACAAGGGACACGTTTTGTGTCCCTTGCTGTTCTGAATTAGTCCGCACCCAGTATTTTGTCGTATTCGCTTAAATCCGCGTCGCCGTAGAGATCGCGGTAGTCCTCGCCGAGGAAGCAGCCGAACGACGTGATCGAGTCAAAACCGAGCTTTCGGTACTGCGCCACGTCGGCAGCGCACGTCACGGGATTCAGATGAAATTCCTTCGGCGGACGCTTCCAGCCGGAGAACAGGGAATTGTCCATCCAGTATTCGAGCACCTTCGCGTCATCCCGGCCGAAGAAATCGAGCAGGGCGGGGAGAGTCTTGACCTGACTGTAGTTCTTCTCGCGGGTTTCGTCGAACAGGCTCACGTCAAAGTCACGCGCCAGCGGTGCGAATTCGAGGAAGACATTGTCCTGTTTTGCCACTTTCGTCGGAACGGGAAGAGTAGCAAAATACGCAAGATAACTCAGCTTCGCCTTCGGATTGACGGACGCCAGACCGTCCGCAATGGCGTTGTAGAGGATGAGCGCCTGATCGGACGCGGACAGCTCGCGGCATTTTTCGCACTGACAAGCCGCCGTCGCCACGTCATCGATCCAGAAATAGTATTTGTCCGTGTCGGGACGGAAGATTTTCGCCAGTTTCGCGGAGCGTTCGCGGATGTAGTCGAGAACGTCCGGATTGGACGCGCAGCAGTTGAATTCGGGCGTGCGTTCTCCTGTGTCGGTCATGCGGAACCAGTCGCGGTGCGTGTCGAACTTATCCCGTTCGAGAATCCACGAGAGGGCGTGCATTTCGAATTCCACAGCAATGCCCGCTTTTTCCATCCGGCGGTGGAAACGCCGCCATTCCTCGGTTTCCAGCATGTCGATGCACTTCTGCATGGACACATGCGCCGCGAGACCTCCTTCGGGGTGGATACCGAGGACGTTGAGGTTCGTCTGCTCGAGCCGTCCGGCGAAATAATCCCCGCAGTCCTGCGCGTGAATGATGATTCCTCGTTCTTTCAGCATGGATTGTTCTCCTTTTCTGCACTTCGATAAAAATATCCGGTATGTGCCTATTATAGCACATACCGGACTTGTTTTGTCGGGATTTTTGCAAAATTTCCGAAAGACTTACTGAATAACGAGAAGGTCTTCGATTGCACGGTTGAGGATCTTGTTGGCTGCCTTTTCCGACTTCTGGAGAGTGGATGCAACGGTGTTCGGGTCACTCATGCCGTGGATGGAGCCGGCAATGTTGCCCCAGCCGAAGATAACGCCGAGGTCGTAGTTACGGGTCGCGAGGATCAGCTCGAGCATCGGTTCGGATTCCTGGTCACGGGTGGACTTACCGATGAGGGTCTTGTCGTAGTAAGCGGGAGTCAGAGTGTAAACGCTGAGATGAGCCATTGCTTCGGTGATATCACCGATCTTTGCGGGATCCGCAACGGTTACGGGCATGGAGTAAGCGGTACAGTTGCCGTTACTGTAGGAAGAGTAGTACTGGGACTGTGCTTCGGTGTACTTCGGAGCGGGGATGATACCGAAGTCGGTGTCACTGTCACGGTACAGGGTGATGTTGCGGAGACCTGCGTAGTAGAAGAGCGCACGGCCGATTGCAAACTGGTTTTCACGGGTGTTGTCGGTCAGACCGCCGCCGCCGGTGACGGTGGAGCCGGAGCCCATGTTGGTGAACGGAGCGTACTGGGTTTCAATGACCTTCTGGAGAGCGGTGAGCTGTTCTTCACCGGTGTAGGAGTAGTACGGCATACCGTCCGCGTCCTTGCTGATGATGCGGTAGCCGAAGCAGTTCCACATTGCGGTGTTGTTGTAGCCTTCGGTGATGTAGCCGTAGGAGTCCGCCATCGTCCACTTGCCGTCGCCGTCGAGGTCAACGGTGGTTGCTGCTGCCATTTCGTTGTGCTTGTCGATGGTCCACTTGCCGGAGTCGACGAGTTCGTACGGGCTTTCGAGAGCGAAGTCGCTGATCATGGTCTTGTTGAACAGGTAGCACCAGGTACCGTAGTTGTCCATGACGGAGATGTCACCGGTCATGAAGAAGGACTTGCCGAAGATGGAGAGGTCTTCATAGATCAGCTGGTCCCACCACGGATTTTCGAACTTCAGGGTTTCGATCTGACGGAGGTCGAGGATGTAATTCTGAGAAACGAGGGGAGCGATGGTTGCAAGACCGTCGGTGAAGACGTCATAGTCGTCCGCACTCGCCATGATGGAGGTCTTGACGGAGGAGGTAACCGCACCGTGGGTGAACGGGCATTCCACGATCTTGATGTTCAAGGTTTCTTCGAGGGTTGCGTTACGTTCGTAAACGGCGTCGTTGATAACTTCACCGGTCAGTTCGGCAGCGTAAACGTCGAAGGTCTGCCAGTCGGCATAAGTACCCGGGTCACCGCGGTCGGCAACACGGTATTCGTATCCGCCGTAGTCACGGTCCGCATACTGAGCGGCTGCGGATTCGAGGGTGATTTCTTCTTCCACTTCTTCGACAACTTCTTCCGCAGAGGGAGCAGTTACGTCGGTGGTGGGAGTTTCTTCCGTGTTTTCACCGCCTTCAGAGCAGGAAGCGAAGGTGGAAATCAGCATGGAAGAAAGGAGGAGCATGGCAAGGAGTTTCTTTTTCATGATACAAACCTTTCATATAAAACAATTCTGCGGTCCGGAAAAAGTTTCTTTTTTCGAACCCATAGATATTTATATTTTACTTTGTTTCATGATAAAAGTCAATAGATGTGGGATATTAAAGACAGTGTAGAAATAAAAAACATGGGAGATTCCGACGGAACCGCCCATGTTTTTCCTATCCTTTGGATTTCTCGCGGAAGATGACCGACGCCGCAAGTCCGCATAACATTGCCGCCGTAATCCCGCCTGCCGACGCGGTCAGCCCTCCCGTGAG
>JBGVOJ010000631.1:0-6247 GCA_045126415.1 Eubacteriales bacterium
GGACGGCGCACAAGAGGGTGTGTCGACACCCTCTTGTGAATCACCCCGACCAGAGGAAGTATCCTCTGGACACCTCCGTTCGTGGGACTCGGCCCCTTGGCCTCGGACAGACAGCGGTTTGCACGCAGCAAATCGTTCGGAAAGGACAAGGTGTACTGCAAATCTGTCCGGATCGTTCGTTCACTATAAACAGCGGTGAAGTATAGCGAAAGTTAAAGAGTATACCGCTATCCCTGCACCCTGCGGTCAGCCCAATGAAAAACTGACAATTTTCGATTGCTATATCTACGAACGAGCGGACAGTTGTTCCGCATTTGATCGACTGCACGAACAATTTCCTAAGCCGGCAATTCACAAAGGGGCGGCGTCTGAGCCCGGAGGTTCACGAAGTGAAACTCCATTGTGCAGCCGTCCGCGTAGGGCATAAAATTGAAAAATGACCGGAACGGTCATTTTTCTTCCTTCCTTACAAAATAAACTTTGGGATAATTTTATGAAAAGTATTTTAGACTTCCTTCGGTGTCCGCACTGCGGTGCTGTCCTCACAAGAGAGGAAAAATCCCTCCGCTGTACAGCGGGCCATACCTTTGACCTCGCAAAATCCGGTTACGTGAACCTGCTTCCGCCCGGAAAAGAAAAAAATGCCCGTACGGGCGATGAAAAAGAAATGGTGAAGGCGAGAGAGGAATTTCTCTCCCTCGGTCATTACGCGCCGATCACCGACGCGCTGGCTGCCGCCGCCGCGCAGTATCTGACGCAGGAATCCTGTACCGTCTGCGACATGGGCTGCGGCGAAGGTTACCATACCTGTCGTTTCACGAAACGCTTCGCGGAACTGACCGGCGCGGAGGTGCTCACCGTTGGATTCGATGCCTCCAAATATGCCGCCGAACGTGCCTGCAAACGCACCGTCCGCGAAGGTCTGATGCCGAAGGACGGCATCGGCGCGGCATTTGACGGGAACGCATCCGCGTATTTTATGCCCGGGAATATCTTCCGGCTGCCGCTCGCCGATCATTCCGTGAACCTTGCGCTAAGTATGTTCGCGCCGGTTGCCGGGGACGAAGCAAAACGCGTGCTGACGGAGGACGGTCTCCTGATCGTGGTGTCGTCCGGGAAGGAGCATCTGCTCGAAATGCGGCAGAAAATCTACGACGACGTGCATCTTTCCGACGAACTTCCCGCCGTACCGGACGGATTTTACGAAATTGCGCGGCTGAACAACCGCTATGTCACCGCGATTCCGGCGACGGAAGCTCTTGCGGCTTTGTTCACGATGACGCCGTTCTACTATAAGACAACGGAAGCCGGACGGGAACGCCTGTTCTCCGCCGACCTGCCGTTCTCTGTGACCGTGGACGTCAATTACTCGATTTTCGGGGTGAAATAATATGTATCTGTCCATCATCATCCCTATGTACAACGAAGCATCCATCGCGGCCTCCTGCGTGCGCACGCTGGCAGAGGCAATGGAAGCGGCGGGGCTGTCCGGGAGGTACGAAATTCTCTTTTCCGACGACGGCTCGACCGACGGATGCGGGGAGACTGCCGAAAAAACCGCACGGGAGCTTTCGCTGACGTGCGGTGAAATCCGTGTGGTGCGCTCCGCTGAAAACCGCGGCAAGGGACACGCCGTGAAGCTCGGAATGCAGTCCTCGCGCGGGGAATTCTGCGTTTTCACGGACTGCGACCTTGCCTACGGGACGGAGATCCTCAGGTCAATGGCGGAACGCATGAGTGCGCCGGAGTTTCCGGCGGACGTGCTGATCGGTTCCCGCGCCATCGCGGAGGACGGCTACGCGGGGTATACCCTGATGCGGAAGCTGGCATCGAAGGCGTATGTACGTCTGCTGGCGGTTTCGGCGGGATTCCGGTACACGGACTCCCAGTGCGGGATCAAGATGTTCCGCGGGGACGCCGCACGGAAGATTTTCGCGCTCACCGAAGTTGACGGCTGGGCGTTCGATTTTGAGGTTCTTCTCCTTGCCGAAAAACTCGGATATACAATTGCAGAACATCCCGTGACGGTTCTGAATCACCGGGAATCCAAGATTCACCTCATCCGCGACAGCCTGAAAATGGCTTCGGATGTACGGAAAATACGGCGGCGTGTCTGCGGACTGAAATTATAGCTCACGAATAAAACGTGTGATCCCCGATTTCCATAATGAATGTGCAGTTCTGCGGAATCCACAGGCTGCTCGCGATGCTTTCGTTGAGAAAATACAGCATATGTTCGTTCAGGACGGCGTCGTCCAGACACAGCTTTGCGGCGAGGACGGAATCCTCGTTCGGCTTCTGGTCGATCGCACCGTTGACGGTCGGGGTGAACTGGACGCCGTGTTCGTTGTCAAAAATGACGTCGTAAACGGTGTCCGGGAACTGTTCCGATTCCACACGGTTCATGATGACGTTCCCCACGGCGAGTTTGCCGTCGAACGGTTCGCCCTGCGCTTCCGCGTGGATGATCTTCGATAGCCAGTAAAGGTCTTCTTCGTTATAGAATTCGTCGCCGGGAACCACCGCGCTGCGCAGACGGGTGAGGTAGGTCGTGTTGTCCTCGGGGACGTAAGTGATGTCAAAGCCGAACGCCTTGGCCGCCTTGCCGAGCGGGATGTACATAATGTCGTCTTCGGTGAATACACCGTATTCGCACCAGAGCATCCGGCCGTTTGCCTCAATATAGAACTCGTCTTCCGGGGCGCGCAGGGTCAGAGAATCCGTCTCGACGTACGCGGCGGCTTCGTCTTCCTCCCACCATACGACGGAATTGTCCGCCATGCAGGCGAATTCCCGGAGCGAGACATACGCGATGTCCTTTACTGACAGGACGTTTCCCTCATAGGCGAAGCCGTCCACCACCACGTCAAAATCGGCGGGTTCGGTCTCGTAGATGCAGTCCGCGGATGCGGAAACGGTGAACGCCGCAAGGGCGGACAGGACGGTCAGAAGCAGGGCGGCGTTTTTTACTTTGGATGTTGTTTTCATAAATTCCTCCGATGTGTTGCTCAAATGGAATCGACAGTCATAAATACGGAGCAGCAGGGAGAGCATTTTTTTGTTCTGATACAGTGCTTGTTCTTCACTGCATTTCCGATTATACCATAGTATCACCAAAAAATTAACAGGTAAATAATTCCGTGCCGTTTCTGACAATATTGCCCAATCACCCGTTTCCGGTGCCGCGGACGGAGAAATCCCGTTCCGGAAAAACGTCCCGGGAGGATTTTTTACATTATAATATGGATTTTTTCCGCAGGATGTAATATAATAAATCCATATATCCGGCAATTCTGCGAATTACGAAAGATTTTCCTCAAATGGAGTAAATTATACATGAAATTCAAGCATATTCTGCCCGCTGCCGCGCTGATTGCTTCCATCCTTCTTCAGACGACATCGTGCGGATTTATCATCGTCAACGACATGACCCCCGGGGAAGCGGAGGGCGGAGCGGTTTCCGGCAGTCTGTCCGCCGAGACGGATTCCTTCACGGCGGAGGAGTATACCCCGTACGTGCCGGTGGACAACTACGCGGTGTCCCGCCGGTATCTCGAGGAGCTTCCCGAGAGGGATTACGGCGGCTCGGTTTTCTTCATCACGACTCCCGGTACGGAGTACATTGATCCCGAGGATACCGCGTCCGTGGTCAGCCGTCTGGCGGCCGAGCGGAACGAAGATGTCGAGGAACAGTTCGGCGTGACGATCATCACGTCCGTTTCCGATGCGTCGACCATGCTGTCCGAGCTGGCACAGGCGGTCGCGGCGGATACGTACTACACCGACCTTTTAATGGTGCCTGTATACATGATCGGGAATTTCCGGGCGGCGGATACGCTCATCAATATGCGGACGCTTCCGTTTTTTGTTATTGAAAAGCCGTATTTAAATCAGGATTCGTCCGATATGAACTCGGGCGGCTATTCCACCTACGGCGTTGCGGGACACGCCAGCATTGCGCCGTCGTCGTTTGCGGCGATGTTCATGAACAAGACGATTCTTGAGGAAGCCGGCACCGATCCGTATGCCATTTACGATTCCGCTGCGGCGGGAACGTGGACATGGGATCAGATGCTCGGTTATTATGAAGCTGTCAGGACCCTCAACGGCGAACGGACGGCGAACGGACTTCCCGCCTACTATACCATGACCGCGCAGAACACCGCGGAACGCCTGCCCGACCTCATTTTCAAGGCGGAAGGCAACAACTACGTCAGCGCGGGACGGCGCACCGTTCCGGTGATCGGCTATACCGTGAAGTCGGTGCAGAACACGATGGACATTCTCGCGAACATTTACAACGACCGGCACGCCATTCTTGATTCGACGGCCGGTGCGGTGAACTGTTTCTCCGGCGGAGAATCCGCGTTCCTGATCGACTACCTGTACATCATGTCGTGGATGCCGGGGGCGAAGGCGGACTGGGGTGTTGTTCCGCTGCCGAAGGGAGCGGAAACCGACGAATACCGGACGCTGATTTCGAATACCGAGCTGGTGTTCGCCGTTCCGAAGAATCA
This sequence comes from Eubacteriales bacterium, assembly GCA_045126415.1. GTDB lineage: Bacteria > Bacillota > Clostridia > Oscillospirales > CAG-272 > UMGS1696. The sequence goes on from JBGVOJ010000631.1 coordinate 4,518, forward strand.
CACGAACGGGGAAGTTCCGGCGATCATTCTTTCCGCGCTCAACGCGGCGTCCTACGGCTACATTTACGACGAATACGTCGACTATCACATGGAAGACATCCTCCGCGACAACGATTCGATCAACATGGTGGATCTGATCCTCGACACGGCGTCATTTGACTTTGCACTGGCGTTTGGGAATGCGTACCCGACGGTAGCGGCATCGACGTACCGGCTGATCCGCGACTGTGCGGCGACGAACAATCTTGCGGACTATTTCACCGACCGCAAGACGACGGCCCAGGGAACGCTGAAGGAATATTTTCCTTTGAAGCACTGATTACAGGACGTCTGCGGGTGCAGACCGACTCTTTGTCCTGCGCGGACGGCGCACAAGAGGACCAGCGTTGGCCCTCTTGTGAATCACCCCCGCCAGAGGAAGGTTCCTCTGGACTCCTCCGTACGTGGGACTCGGCCCCTTGGCCTCGGACAGACAGCGGTTTGCAAGGAGCAGATCGTTTGGAAGAGAGTATACCGCTACCCCTGCACCCTGCGGTTAGCCCAATAAAAAACTGATGATTTTCGATCACTGTATCTATGAACAAGCGGACAGTTGTTCCGCATTTGATAAAATAAAACGCCACCCTTATTAAGCCGGCAATTCACAAAGGGGCGGCGTCTGAGCCCCTTTGTGCGCCGCCCGCGCAGGGCATAAAATTGAAAAATGACCGGAACGGTCATTTTTCTTCCTTTTAAACTTTGACCCAAATATTTCTTGAAATAAAGGAGACCAACTTATGTTCCGTATTCAGGAAGAACTCAGAAAGCCCGGCATCAAGCGCGTGATCCTCGATACCGACACGTACAACGAGATCGACGACCAGTTCGCGCTCTCCCTCGCGATGCTCGCGCAGGATAAGCTCGACCTTGTGGCGGTAACGGCAGCACCGTTCCACAACGACAAGAGCGATTCCTACGCCGACGGCATGGAACGCAGCTACCGTGAAATCGGCATCTGCACCAAGCTGGTGCAGGAATCCCACGGCGTTGCGATTCCGCCGTACTACCGCGGTTCCGTGGAACGTATGCCCGATGAAGATACGCCCGTGAACTCCGAAGCGGCGGAAGCGATTTACCGCCACGTCATGGAATCGGACGAAATCACGTACATCGCCGCCATCGGCGCGATCACGAACGTGTCCTCCGCGATCCTTCTGCATCCCGAAATCAAGGAAAAGATCGCCGTGATCTGGCTCGGCGGCGGCGCAAGATGGTTCAGCGCGTCCGAATTCAACCTGAACGGCGACCGCAATGCCACCAACGCCCTGTACAAATCCGGCGTGCCGCTCCTGCAGATGCCCGCACCCGGCATGACCTCCCACCTCATCGTGACCATCCACGAACTCGAATATTTCCTCCGCGGCAATTCTCCGCTCGGCGACTACCTCTGCGACAACGTCGCAGAATGCAAGCCGCAGAACGCCGTATCGTGGAGCCGCGTCATCTGGGATATCTCCGCGATCTGTGCCATCATCGACCCGAACTGCTTCCGCGAAACCATCCAGCCCCGCCCGCGCGTCGACGAAAACTACCGTTACCGCTGGGGCGCCTACGACGGCGACTTCGAACACGCCGAATCCATGAACCGCGACTACGTTTTCTCGATTCTGTTCAAGAGACTGATGAAGTGAGTTTTCTGGGGGGGGGGGGGGGGGGGGGGGGGGGGGGGGGGGGGGGGGGGGGGGGGGGGG
>JBGVOJ010000632.1:0-2147 GCA_045126415.1 Eubacteriales bacterium
CTCGAAGCCGTACGGAGTCCCGCGGATACCATGACCGACTGCGTCAAACGGGTCTCGGGGGAATACTGTGACCTCGTCGCCATCGGCACCGTCGCGGACGTCATGCCCATCCGGGACGAAAACCGCCTGATCGTCAGCTACGGTCTGCAGCTCATCAACAATACCGACCGCCCCGGTCTCATTGAGCTGATCGAAGCCACCCGTACCGAATCAAAATACAACACCAAACGGAAAATCACCGCGTCGTTCATCGGCTACACCATTGCGCCCCGCATTAACGCCGCCGGACGGATCCGCGACGCATCGATTGCCGTCGAGCTGTTCCTCGCAAAGGACTGCGAAACCGCAGCACCCATCGCACGCCGTCTGTGCGATATCAATCACGAACGGCAGGCGGAGGAAAACAAGATCATCGAGGAAGCCTACGCTCAGATCGCCGCGTCCCACGATTTCGAACACGATCCCGTCATTGTTCTGGAGAACGAAACGTGGCACCACGGCATCATCGGGATCGTCGCGTCCCGCATTACGGAAAAATACGGCTGCCCGTCCATCCTCATTTCGTTCGAAGGAAGCGGAGAGGGCGGGGAAGACGGCAGTCTCGGCAAAGGCTCGGGACGCAGCGTCAAAGGGCTCAACCTCGTCGAAGCTCTCAGCTCCTGCTCCGATCTCCTCGTCAAATACGGCGGTCACGAACTGGCGGCAGGACTCACTATCCGCCGTGAAGATCTCCCTGAATTCCGCCGTCGTCTGGGCGAATGTGCCAGAGCGCACCTCACCGAAACGGACATCCAGCCGTCCCTGGAAGCCGACTGCGAGCTCTACCCGAACGATATCACAATGGAGCAGGCGCATGAACTGTACTACCTCGAACCCTACGGCGTGTCCAATCCGCCGCCGGTATTCGTACTGAGAAACGTCCAGATCCATGATACGACTCTCGTCGGCGGTGGAAAGCATACCCGGCTGACCCTCCGCATCGGCAGCGCGTACGTCAGCGCGATGTGCTTCCGGCAGACGCTTACCGATCTCGATCTCTATTCCGGTGATTTTGCGGACGTTCTGTTCACCCTCGATATCAACGAATTTCAGAACCAGCGTTCGCTCCAGCTCGTCGTCAAGGATATCCGCCTGACAGAGCTGCAGTTCCACGCCGAAAACGCGGAGATCGCCCTGTTCCGCGGACTCTGGAGCGGCAAATCTCCCGCAGAACTTCAGCTCGGACGCCGTACGGCATTCGATATCGTCCCGACGCGCGAGGAATTCGGCACGGTTTACAACCTCCTCAAGCGGGAACTCCGCCTCGAACATGAGGTCTTCAGCGTCCGTGCGCTTCTCCACCTCCTGCGAACCGGAGGAACACCCATGAATTACGTCAAACTGAAGTTCATTCTTCTTTCGCTCCGCGAACTGCAGCTTCTCGGTGTGGAAGCGATGGCGGAAAACGAAGATCATGAAATATACGCATTCCGTTACATTCCGACCCAGACCAAGACCAATCTCGACCGTTCCGGCATTTACCGGAAACTGAAAAACGACTTCGGCGTCGTGTGACCGCCGGAAGAAAGACGCAAACTGTTATGAATAATGAAGATAAAACCGAACGCGGCGAATTTGCCGGCATCGAAAAAATCCTGACCGTTCTCGAAAAAAGCGAGAAAAACTACGACATCGAAAAAATCGAGCGTGCCTATCTGTACGCCAAGTCTCTGCACGAAGGACAGTTCCGCGTGAGCGGAGAACCGTACATCTCCCATCCGATCGCCGTCGCGGAGATCGTGACCGGTCTCGGACTGGATACCGACTCCATCTGCGCGGCGTTCCTCCACGATACCGTCGAGGACTGCCCCGACAAAACCAACCTTGATATCATTTCCAACCGTTTCGGTGTGGAAGTTGCCATGCTCGTCGACGGTCTGACCAAGATGAAGGTCATCAACGTCGAGGACAAGGAAGAAGCCAACATGGAGAACATCCGCAAGATGCTTCTAGCTATGTCCAAGGATATCCGCGTCATTTTCATCAAGCTGTGCGACCGTCTGCACAATATGCGCACCCTCGGCGTCAAAAAGGACGCAAAACGTCGTACCACCGCACTGGAAACCATGCATGTGTACGCACCGCTCGCGCACCGTCTCGGTATGCAG
>JBGVOJ010000633.1:0-4003 GCA_045126415.1 Eubacteriales bacterium
GTTTCGTTTGTCAAGAGTTTTTTCAAACTTTTTTGAAGTTTTTTTCAAACCCGCTTGCCGGTGCCTTCTGTGACGCCGTCTCGTTGACAGCCCCGTTATTATATCACTTCCTCCCCCACTTGTCAAGCCCTTTTTTAAAAATTTTCGACTTTTTTTCGGGTCTTTCGACTATCCCCATCAAATTCAATTTTTTCTCCCATGTATATTGAACTTTCTTTCATTTTATATTATAATAAGACCGTGTTTTTTAACTTCCAAAAGAGGTGCAACTGATAATGTTCAAAGAAGGTTTTGATAACAATAAATACATTTCGCTCCAGACGGAGCGGATCATCGAACGGATTTCCCAGTTCGGAGGCAAACTCTACCTCGAATTCGGCGGAAAACTGTTCGATGACTACCACGCATCGCGCGTTCTCCCCGGATTCAAGCCCGACAGCAAGATCAATATGCTTCTCCAGCTGCGTGACAAGGCCGAAATGGTGATCGTTGTTTCCGCCGCCGCAATCGTCCAGAACAAAATGCGCGGAGACCTCGGCATCACCTACGATATGGACACCCTCCGTCTGATCGATGCATTCCGCGAACGCGGACTCTACGTCGGCAGCGTCGTCATCACCCAGTACACGTCCCAGCCGGCAGCAGATGCGTTCATCAAACGGCTGAACAACCTCGGCATCCGCGTGTTCCGCCACTATCCCATCCCGGGATATCCCACCAACGTCAAGCTCATCGTCAGCGAAGAAGGCTACGGCCGGAACGAATATATTGAAACCAGCCGCCAGCTCGTCGTCATCACCGCACCCGGCCCGGGCAGCGGCAAAATGGCAACCTGCCTTTCCCAGCTCTACCACGACAACAAACGCGGCATCAAATCCGGCTACGCGAAGTTTGAAACCTTCCCCGTCTGGAATCTGCCGCTGACACACCCCGTCAACCTCGCCTACGAAGCCGCGACCGTTGACCTCTCCGACGTCAACATGATCGACCCCTTCCATCTCGAAGCCTACGGTGAAACCACCGTCAACTATAACCGCGACGTGGAAATTTTCCCCGTCCTGCGCCGCCTGTTCGAAGGCATCTACGGCGAATGCCCGTACAAATCCCCGACCGACATGGGCGTCAATATGGTCGGCAACTGCATCTACGACGACGAAGCCGTCGGACATGCCGCAAAAATGGAGATCATCCGCCGATACTACGACTGCCGATGCAAGGGCATCAAGGGAACGGGAGACAGCGACGACGCGTACAAGATGGAAATCATCATGAACAAGGCGAAGATTACCGTCGAAGACCGCCCCGTCGTACAGGCCGCCCTCGACAAGGCCGCCGAAACCGACGCTCCCGCTGCAGCAATCGAGCTTCCCAACGGAACCATCGTCACCGGCAAGACAAGCGACCTGCTCGGCGCCTGCTCCGCCGCGATCCTCAATGCACTCAAGTCCCTCGCGGGCATCGAAGACGGTGTGCATCTCATCTCACCCTCCGTCCTCGAACCGATCTGCCACCTCAAGACCGACCACCTCGGCAGCATCAACCCCCGTCTCCATGTGGACGAAATCCTGATCGCCCTCTCCATCTGCGCGGCGACTGACACAAATGCCCGCGCGGCGTTCGAATGTCTGCCGCAGCTGTCCGGCTGCGAAGCACATTCCAGCGTCATCATCTCGCAGATCGACCTTGACACCTTCCGCCGCCTCGGCTTCACGCTGACCTGCGAACCGGTGTACGAATCCAAAAAATTATTCCACAGATAAAAGAACAGGTGACCGCTATGGCATGGACTTTCACACACGACATATATAAGGAAGACAAAGCCGCATCCGACGCCCTCGCGAAACTCCGCACCCTCGCGGAATCCGCACACGGCGACGGCACTATCACCGTAAAGACGGACGCTTCCCTCGACGGCTTCACGATCGACGTCACCCCGTCCGACCGCACCGTCACTCTCGCGGCACGCGACGGTATCCACCTTCTCTACGCGGCGTACGACTTCGAAAACAAGTATGTCCCCCGCGCAAAAAACTGCGACCTCTGGAACAACGCCGTCACCCTCGGCGACCACCTCCCCGAATGGCACGTAAAAACCGCGCCGACACACACAAAGCGCGGTCTGTGGACATGGGGCTACGTCATCCGCGACTACCGCGGGTACATCGACCGGATGGTCTCGCTGAAGATGAACACGCTCATCCTCTGGAACGATTATCCGCCGCAGAACTCCCGCGAACTGATCGACTACGCGCACACTTACGGCGTAAAGGTCTACTACGGCTACGCGTGGGGCTGGGACACCCGATTTGACAAGATCGACCCGGCACACACGGAAGACCTCACCGAAGCCGTTGTACAGGAATACGAAGAAAAATACGCCTCCCTCGGCATCGACGGAATCTACTTCCAGTCCTTCACGGAAATATGGGGCGACACTCTCGCCGGCGTGGTCATCGCGGACGCCGTCACGGAATTCGTGAACCGCACCGCAGGACGCATTCTCGAAAACCATCCCGACCTCGACATCCTGTTCGGTCTGCACGCGACCTCCGTGAAGAATCGCCTTGACTCCATCGCGAAGACCGACCCGCGCGTCTCGATCATCTGGGAGAACAGCGGCGCGTTCCCGTACTCCTACGATCCCTACGATATCGGAAACTTCGACAAAACTGTCGAATTCCACGACAAAACAAAAAATCTCCGCGAAAACGGCGGATTCGGCGCGGTGCTGAAGGGACTGACCAAGCTCGACTGGCGGTATTTTGTCCACCAGAGCGGCGATTTCATCCTCGGCGATGCGGGCGAAGAGGAAGTCCGAAAAAACGCCGACGAACGCCGGAAAATGTGGCGGCATGTTCAGGCATACTGGATCCGCAACGCGGAGTATGCCCTGCAGATGATCCGCCGCTTCGGCCGCGACGACACCATCACATTCCTCGCGGAAGACGGCGCCATCGAAGCATATCTGCCGTACCCGCTGGCACTCGCCGCGGAAATGATGTGGGACGACACCCGCACTACCGCGGACATTCTCACGGAAACCGCCCTTCGCGGTGACGTGGAATTCATCAACTGACAAAATCCCTACAATATATTAAGGAGCACTCCTCATGAAAGTCGGAATCTGCGGTCTCGGTCTCATCGGCGGATCGATGGCCAAGGCCTACAAAAAGGAAAATCACACCGTATACGGTTTCGACGCCAACCCCGATACCCTCGAATACGTCAAAATCAAGGGAATCATCGACGACGTCCTGAACGAAAACACCCTCGTGGAATGCGACGCGGTCTTCATCGCGCTGTACCCGGAGGCATCCATCGCCTATCTGGAAACCATCGCACCGAAGCTCGCACCGGACACGTTCGTCATGGACCTCTGCGGCACCAAACGCACCATCTGCGAAGCCGGCTTCGCTCTTTCCGCGCAGTACGGCTTCACCTACATCGGCGGACACCCGATGGCGGGTACGCACTTCTCCGGTATCAAATACGCGGATGAGAACCTGTTCGCGGGCGCCCCGCTGGTCATCGTCGTTCCGCAGGGGCACGAAGAAGACGTCGAACTGTTCGAACGGATCAAAAACGTCATGTCCCCCGCACGGTTCGGCAAATTCTCCCTCTCCACAGCGGAAGACCACGACCGCATCATCGCCTTCACGTCCCAGCTCGCGCACGTCGTCTCGAACGCGTACGTCAAAAGCCCGAGCGCGAAGCTGCACAAAGGCTTCTCCGCCGGAAGCTACCGCGACCTGACCCGCGTCGCATGGCTGAACGAAACCATGTGGACACAGCTCTTCCTCGAAAACGGCGACTACCTCGCCGACGAAATCGACACCATCATCAAAAATCTCGCCGAATACCGCGACGCGATCCGCGCAGGTGACGCCGACCGCCTCCGTACCATTCTCCGCGACGGCCGCCTTGCCAAGGAAGACATCGACGGACATATCAATGACTGAAGTTTCTTGGGGGGGGGGGGGGGGGGGGGGGGGGGGGGGGGGGG
>JBGVOJ010000634.1:0-3951 GCA_045126415.1 Eubacteriales bacterium
CATCGGACGTTCCGGCAGTCCGTCAAGATATGCCTGTTCGATGTTGCGGCGAAGAGTATCGAGTTCTTCCGGATGTGCGGCAAGAATTGCCGGAATCTCTTCTTTGGTAAAGAGGTGACGCGGACGGCTGGCGGGCAGTCCGCCGAGAACCTGTTCTGCCGTCGGGCGGAGAAACGGGATGGAATCTTCGGTGACGGTGAAGATCTGTCTGCCGCGGGTGACGCCCGTTTCCACGGCTTCGATGTCCCAGAAGTACGTTCCGGTTTCGAAAAGGCGGTCGGGAACAGCAGTGTTTCCGGTGGTTTCGCAGGTATAAACCGTCTCACCGGACGCATTGGTCACAACACAGCGGTAGAGGACGGTATCATGTTTGTCAGACGGAAGCGGGAGCCAGATCAGTGCGGGCGGATTTTCGGGAACGCAGGCACCGTCCACCGGGGACGGAAAAACCTGCATGCCGTCAGTCCGCTCGGTCGGGAAGGTTTCGTATGTCATGTACCGCTTCCCTCCTCCTTTGCTTTCGCGGAGAACCAGATATATTCGCCGGTTTCCGGATCAATCCGCCCGACCTGTTTCGCGGGAATTCCCGCCATGATGGCATAATCTGGGGTACTGTGCGTAACAACGGCACCTGCGCAGATAAGGTTCGCACGGCCGATCTTCACGCCGGCTGTGACCGTGACGTTGCTCGCGAGCCATGAACCATATCCGATAACGATGGAATTATCGTAATCCTTTTCGGTACGGGCGGAAAAATAACCGGTTGCGGGATCGAACTTATGATTGCCTGCCGCGATGGAACAGTGGGGGCCGATGAGAACATGGTCTTCCACGGTAACATTGCCGTTGGCATAAACGTACAGACCAAAGAAAATGTCTCTGCCGACCTGTTCCGGCGGAATACGGAGGATCGCTCCGGGGGCAACCATGTTTCCGCGTCCGCCGATCCCGAGACACTCCGCACGGCGGCGGTCATCCTCGGCATTGTCGGACATAGAGGTCAGACGGACATAGGCAGCATATTCTTCATCGGTGAATTTCATATTACGGATTTCGGTGGGATTCATAAAAGATACCTCGTTCAGGATGCGTTTCTATGGTCATTATAGCATAAACCGCTGCATTTCGCAAGGAAGTATCAAAAGAGGAACAGATTTTTTTCGGACAGTCTTGACATATTCCGAAAATCTGTGGTATGATGGCAGCAGGAAAGTGACCGAATCTTTATGAAACCGAGGTGAATTTCATGAAACACATCGCTGTCATCCGCGAGCTCCCGAAAAATACACCGAGTACCGTTCTTCCCGACGGTGCGGTGACGGGAAACGGTGACCTTGCTCTCGTCTGGGCGGGACAGCCTGACCGCACACGGCTGTACATCAGCAAAGCAGACTTCTGGAAGGGAGAAGAGGACGACTACGGTACCGGCGGCATCTCACCGATCGGAATGATTGAGATCCTTCTGCCTCAGCTGGCGTATGCTCCATACCATGTTGAACAGAACATGGATGAAGGGTACGTCGAAGCACAGTTTGCTATCGAAGGTTTTGACGCACGGATCCGTACTACCGTCTGTGCCACAGAAAACATGATCCTGATCGAGCTTGACCGGACATGGCCGGGGCTCTCGGTATCGTGCGAACTCCACTGCATCGAAGGGTGCGGCGCACGGTATGAAAAGACCGTCTGCGGCGGTGTCCAGTCGATCCTGCGGGCGTTTGACGATCCGGAACTGTTTTTCCCGACGATTGGGATTGCCGCAATGAAGGAAGTGCGGCGCGTGCGTGAAAACGGACGGGAGAACATTCTCTGGGCCGTTTCTGTCGCAACCAACCACGACTCTGCCGCCTGCCGTTCCAAGGTATTCGCAGAGCTGGACGGTACGGATGAGCGGTATTGCATGGAACTTCTGAAACGGCATACGCAATGGTGGAAGGATTTTTGGAGCAGAAGCGGTGTTGCGCTGGCAGATGAGATCCTGGAATTCCACTGGTACGCCGGAATATACATAATGGCGTGCTGCATGCGGAACAAAAAATTCCCGCCGGGTCTGTGGGGGAATTTCTCCACGGCGGACAACATGGCCTGGCACGGGGACTACCATTTCAACTACAATTTCGAAGCACCGTTCTACCCGCTTTCCGCCGCCAATCATACGGAACTGATGGACTGCTATTATGCACCGATCCGGGATTTTCTCCCTGCCGCACGTCGGTTTGCCGGTGAATTTCTCGGATGCCGGGGCGTTTACTTTCCCGTCGGCATCGGGCCGCTCGGGCTGGAAATTTCCCGCCGGAACGGAACCAAGGAACACAGCCATCTTTTCCTCGGGCAAAAAAGCAACGCATCCTACACGGCAGTCATACCGGTAATGCGCTGGTACTCGACCCGCGATACGGATTATGCGAAAGAGGTTGCCTATCCGTTCCTGCGGGAGATCGCGGATTTCTGGGAGGATTACCTTGTTTTCCGGGACGGACGGTATTTCTCATACAATGATGCACTGAACGAAGTAGAATACTATTCCGGCCCCGATCATATGCCCAAAAATCAGGATGATGTCAATCCGATCATCACGGTCGGACTGATCAAAATGGTCATGGAATGTTTGCTGGACATGCAGGAAGAACTGGGCGGTGATATGGATCGTACGGCAAAATGGAAGGATATCGCAGAGAAGATCGGTCCCCCGCAGCTTCTCGAAATGGACGGCGTGAATATCCTGCGTGGAACGGAATACGAAACGGGGCTGCGCGCACTGGTTCTCCAGAACATGTATCCGGCCGGAGGGATCGGGCAGTATTCGGATCCGGTACGGTTCGAAGCGGCACGGAACTCTCTGGAACGGATGGATTATGCGTGGGACAACAACAATCTGTTCTGCTCGTTCTATCCGACGGCAGCACGGCTGAATGTTCCGCCGGAACGGATCCTTTCGAAACTGCATGAGCTGATCGCCCGACGGGAACTTCCGAATGCCATGTTCCGCTTCCAGGGCGGCGGCATCGAAAACAGTGCGGCTGTTCCCGCGACCGTCAATGAAATGCTGATGCAGAGCTATGAGCATATCCTGCGGCTGTTCCCCTGCTGGAATCCGGAACAGGATGCGTCCTTCTTCGGTATGCGGGCTTACGGCGCGTTTGTTGTGGATGCGGAAATGAAAAACAGACGGATCCGTGCGGAGATCCTCAGTGAAAAAGGACGTCCCCTGACCATTGAACGTCCGCAGAACGGCGGATATACCCTGCTCCGCGGAAACGGTGAGCGGATCCCGCTGACCGAACTCCTCACCACTGTGGAAACCTGTGCCGGAGAACGGCTGATTCTGGAATAATTTCCCGAATAAGGAGAGATAACATCATGATCTACGCATCACAGTATGGTTTTCTGCCGGAAAATTCCCCGGCGGAAAACCGGATCGCCCTGCAGAAACTGCTCGATCAGGGCGGAACCATCGTGGTCGACCGTCCGGGAATTTATGACATCGACGCTGCTCTGCAGATCGGTTCGTACACCACCCTGGAATTCGAAAACGGTGCGGCGGTACGCAAGGTTCCGGTAAACGGAAATTTTGCTTATGCAATCGTCAACAAGGGCGCACTTCATAAAACATGGGACGAACATATCATCGTCCGCGGGATGAAGATTCTCGTGAACAATGTTGCCGGAAATACCCTTGTCCCCGGACTGCGCGGCCAGATGGCATTCCATTATGTGCGCGATCTCCTGCTCGAAGATATCCGGATTCCCGATCTGGAACCGGCGGAGTTCGGCATCCATATCTGCACATTCGAGGACATCATCGTCCGGAACTGTATCATCGTCGGAAAGAAGGACGGCATTCATCTCGGACGCGGGAAACGGTTTACGATATCAAACTGCGTTTTTGATACGTTTGACGATGCCGTGGCACTGAACGCACACGATTATGACAGTTCCAATCCCGAACTC
>JBGVOJ010000635.1:0-3952 GCA_045126415.1 Eubacteriales bacterium
TATCGCCGGAAAGAAGGGTTTCTGCGTCATCACCATCGAAAAGGCGATGATGAACGCGGAAAAGGGCTTCGGACGCAAGGTTCTCGAAGCGATCGAACACGAAAACATCTCGTTCGAACATCTCCCCTCCGGTATCGACACGATGAGCGTCGTCCTCAACCGTTCGGAAATCGCAGGCTGCCGTGAACGTCTCGTCAACCGTATCTGCAACGCCGTCGAACCGGACGCGATCTCCATTGAAGAAGGTCTGGCTCTCGTTGCCGTCGTCGGACGCGGCATGGTCAAGGCAAAGGGTACCGCAGTACGTGTCTTCAAGGCCGCAGCGGAAGCCGGCATCAACATCCGCATGATCGACCAGGGTTCCTCCGAACTCAACATCATCATCGGTGTCGACGAATCCGACTTCGAAAAGACCATGGACGCGATTTACAGAGAATTTGTAAAATAAATAATCTTTTGCGGGGGGACTTTTTTAAGGAAAAAGTCCCCCGACTTGTCCTACAAGTCGGAGCCGCACACCCCTCAAAAACCTTTTTGAAAAAGAAAAGGACTGCCTGTGGAGGCAGTTCTTTCTGAAAGATCTGGTTTATTCATTGCAGAGATGGACGGGGAGCGTTTTGCCGCCGAGAATGTGGAAGTGAAGGTGGAAGACGGTCTGACCGGCGTCGGGACCGCAGTTCGCGATCACGCGGTAGCCGTTCTCCGCTCCGCCGAGACGGGCGATTTCCGGAATTTTTTCGTAGATTTTTGCAACGATGCCGCTGTTTTCCGCGTTGATTTCGTCCATGGAAGCGATGTGCTTCTTGGGAATAACGAGAACGTGGCACGGTGCTTCGGGGTTGATGTCGCGGAACGCGTACATATCGTCGTCTTCGTACACTTTGGTCGACGGGATATTTCCCGCGATGATTTTACAGAAAAGGCAATCCATTTTTTGAGTCTCCTTAACGATTTGTTTTTCAATATTCTACCACATACACAGGGAAAAATCAAGGGTAAACATTATGTTCAAAGTATTTGATATCCATACGCACACCTATCCGGAAGCCATCTCCGAGAAGGCCTGCGTCAATCTCGGGAAGTTCTACAACTTTACCGTTTACGGAAAAGGAACCTATGCGCACCTCGAATCGCAGGCGGAAGCCAACAATGTCGGCGGATATCTGCTCTTCTCCGTTGCAACCAACGCACATCAGGTGCCGAAGGTCAACTCCTCCATCGCGGATCTGGTGAAGCTGTCCCGCTCGCACGGGTTCAAAACGTACGGATTTGCGGGGATGTATCAGGATTATCCGGATTTTGAAGGGGAAATCGACCGCTGCATCGGACTCGGGCTGTGCGGCGTGAAGATCCATCCCGACATTCAGGAGGTCGATATCAACGATCCGCGTATGCTTCCGCTGTACGAAATCATGCAGGCGAAGGGGATGCGGCTGTATCTGCACATGGGCGATGACCGTCCGCAGTACCGTTTTTCGGAAGCAGAAAAGCTCGTGGATGTGCTGAAGCAGTTCCCTTCCCTTGTGGTTGTTGCGGCACATCTGGGCGGCTACAAGGCGTGGGACGACGCAGTGGATCTTCTGGCGGGACGGGAAAACGTGTGGTACGACACGTCGTCCGCGCTGTGGGCGATGACACCTGAAAAAGCGAAGGAGATTATCGGCAAGCTCGGGCATGAACAGGTCATGTTCGGGACGGACTACCCGGTCATGAACACGCCGGAAGAGCTGGAACGCTTCTTCAAAATCGACCTGACGGACAAGCAGCGTGAGGACATTCTGTGGAACAACGCGATGCGGTTCCTCGCTTACGCGGATGAACTTGGAAAATGACGATGGAATTTGTGAATACTTCGCTGTGGGACGAGCTGGCTTCGGAGACACGTCCGATCTTTCTGTACGGGACGGGCAACGGCGGCGACAAGATTCTTGCGGCTCTGGAAAAATATAACGTGACGCTGACCGGCGTGTTTGCGTCCGACGGATTTGTGCGTGACCGGTATTTCCACGATTATCACGTACGAGCATATTCGGATGTGGTCGCGGAATACGGAAATGACATCGTGGTTCTGCTGGCGTTCGGCACGACGCTGGATTCGGTGAAGGAGTTTATTTATTTCCTCGACCGGAAGCACGATCTGCGCATTCCGGATGTGCCGCTGTACGGCGGTGATCTGTTTGACATGGAATATTTCTCAGCGCACCGGAATATTCTCACGGAAACGGCGGAACTGTTTGCGGATGAAGTGTCAAAGAAGCTGTTTTATGATGCCGTGAACTTCCGGCTGACCGGAAAAACGGACTATCTTACCGACACGGGAGACGCGGTGCAGAGTCTCACGGAACTGTTTGGCGGCCAGAAGATCGGAACCATGCTCGACGGCGGTGCGTTCAAGGGCGACAGTGCGGCGGAGTTTATCGAAGGAGTCCATCCGAAGAGAATTTTTGCCGTGGAAGCCGATCCGAAGACGTTCGTAAAGCTGTCGGCTTACGCGGAATCGGAAGAACGTGCGGAGGTAATCCCTGTTCATGCGGCTCTGTTTGACCGTGACGGTGAGATGGAGTATGTTTCGTCCGGCAGCCGCGGTTCCGGCAAAAACGGACAGAATCACCGTGCCAGCGGAAAGACCGTCCCCATGCAGACGATCGACACCATCTGTACCGGAATGGACGTTGACCTTATCAAGCTGGACGTGGAAGGTGCGGAGGAAAGCGCGCTGAACGGCGGCAGAGAGACGATCCGCCGGTGCAGTCCCAACATGGCGGTTTCGCTGTATCACCGCACCGACGACCTGTACGCACTCGTGAATATGGTGCACAAACTGCTGCCGGATCACCGGTTGTATCTGAGGCGGGTACCGTGCATTCCCATGTGGGATCTGAATTTATTTGCGGTTCGCTGATAAGATAATGAAAAAATAGCACGAAATCTCTTGTTTCGGCAGGAATTTCGTGCTATAATACTTTCAACATCTTACGGGATTACTTTTTGAAAAAATCTGCACCGTTCTCTGTCAATTCCTTTGTCTGAAAGTTTTTGAGGTGGGGTTCGGGGAGGAACATTTTTCAAAAAGTTCCTCCCCGATAAATTCACTTCCCAATTAGGAGGAATCTTATGAGCGAACTTCGTGTATTCTCTTTCAACATCTGGACGGACGGCCGCGCGGACGGCGGTGCTTCCTCCGGCAATCCGAGATGCTTTGCGGTACGCCGCGAAATCATCAAGGAAAAGCTCCCGGCTTATGAAGCGGACATTATCGGCTTCCAGGAAACCATGCCGGCACAGCGGCAGTGGCTGATCGACAATTTCCCGGATTATCAGGTCTGCGGTCTCGGACGTGACGCAAACCTGCTCGGCGAAAGCAATGTCATCATGTTCAGGAAGGACAAGTTCGACCTGCTCGACCTGAATATGTTCTGGCTGTCCGATACGCCCGGTACTCCCGGCACGCGCTTTGTGACCGACCAGTCCGACTGCCCGCGCATCTGCGTTGCCGCTACCCTGCGCTGCAAGGCAACCGGCAAGATGTTCCGCCACTACAACACCCACCTCGACCACGTCGGTCCGATCGCACAGGCGCAGGGAATCACCGTGATCCTCAACCGTATGGCGGAAGACTACAAGAGGTGGCCGATGCCCGTCATCCTGACCGGCGACATGAACGCAACGCCCGACAGCCCCGTCATTCAGACCATTCTGAAATTCACCGGTGCCGGCGAAAAGATGGAAGACAAGACCGCACCTGCCGGCTTCACCTTCCACAACAACAATCCCGAAAAGGTTCAGATCAAGATCGACTACGTCTTCTCGAATCTTCCCTCCACGGAAGCCGTCAAGATAACCGACGAAGTAAACGGCATCACCGTATCCGACCACTATCCGGTCGGGGCTGTGCTGGAGATTTAAGAGTTTTTTCTGGGGGGGGGGGGGGGGGGGGGGGGGGGGGGGGGGG
>JBGVOJ010000636.1:0-1928 GCA_045126415.1 Eubacteriales bacterium
TTATTGCTTATTCTTTTCTGCCTTCCAAGCCTTCGCTCGGTTCTCTGCCGCTTCTGAACGAGGCTTTGGTTTTTTGACCTTTTTTCCGTCGAACTCACGTTGATTATTAAGCTTTCCACTCTGAACGGTGAATTCAACGAAGATCTGTATCAGGAACAATTGCTGTGCTTTTCGCTCTGTATAAAAAATTTCTCAAGATATTATGTGAAAACCGACAAATCATAAATTCAGTTTGTTATTTAGCATAATAGAGAGATATCTCACAAGATTGACTGAGTATCTGCGCGTACAGAAAGGATGCAGGTATATCAGATCGAAATGCCAATTTATATAAAGTGGGGCGGGGACCATGGATCATGACATGGTTCCCGCCGTCAGGAGGTTTATATGCAGTATCAATTAAAACTTCAGCAGCTCGTTTCTTATCCCAGATGCCGGATTTACCGGAAGTTCATTCGTTCCTTGGCGGACGATGTTTCCGTTCGTCTGAATGGTGAATCAAGATTGTTCTACTTTATGGTTCTTTGTTCTTATGCCAATTTCCGCACATCAACGATCAGGATCGATGATCAAAGATACACTCTGACTCCCGGAGAATGGATGATGCCGATCCGTGAGCTGATGAAGATTTATCGGCTGAAGACAGAGAAGGGAACCGTTGCCGTTCTGGAGGAATTACAGCAGAACCATTATATCCGGTACAATATACTTCATCATCGGAAGTATGTCAGATTCAGAATTAAGGACTGGTCGAAATTCAATGCAGCAATTGAGGAAGATGCTCCTTGTACAAAAGACAGCGGATTTTTCTTTTTCCCGTACAGACTGGTATCGGAATTCGTCGGCAAGGGAAAATGCTCCGAAATGGATATCATCCTTGATCTGTGGCTGAACACTGTTTACAACGATGAACGCATTTCCGGTTCCGATGTCGGACCGGTGGTGTATTACCGGAATGGCACGCACTCTCCTCTGTGCGGATACGAAGATCTGGGCAGGCGGTGGGGGATCTCCAAATCCACAACAGGACGGATTCTTCGGAAGCTGGAGAAAAACGGCTATATCAGGCTGCTATCCTTCCCGGGAAAGTATGGGACTGCGATCTATCTGCAGAATTACCTGTCCACCATGTTCAATATTTCCGACATTACCATTGATAAGGAAGAAGTCGCCATGGCACTGAATATACGGATTAATGTGCATGATGAAACCACTGAAAATGACCTTGAAATGGTTGAAGAACTGCTCGATTCTGCGTGCCAGAACTGCGAAAATACCATCACTGACGACCAGATCAGCGTGCCGGAATCCATCAGCTGCGTGCCGGAATCGCATCTGAAAAAGATTGTCCGGAAGATCGCGAAAGTGCTTTTCCTACAAGGATTAACGTGCGCGTCATGTACGCACGCGCGATATATATTATCTCCCTTATCAGACGACTGCAAGAGGAAATCTGTAAATACAGAGTTACTTATCCGATGCTTTGACAGCGGAGGAAGTTATAAATTCATCTTGAACATCGAACCGATCATAGAAAGCGAGGATTAAAATGGCACGCAAGAAAACTACACAGGACGCACATTATCACGACACCCTGCTCCTTCTGAAAAAATACCGGGATGTGGTCTGGAGCCTGACTGTTGCAGTCGAACAGGCAAAGAGCGATTTCAGAGAGTGTTACGGCAGCAGTGTTGACGAATTCCTAGAGTCCATTTATGGTTGCAGGCGCGGATCTCAGCGGAACGGATATTGAGGAACGTGCAAAGAGCATCGAACGCAGCAGCAAGATGCTGAAATTTGTCGACCATGCGGTGCAGATCATGCGGGAGAAGAACAAGAACGGCGAAGTGTTCTCTCAGGTGCTGTATTTCAACTACCTTTCGCCGTATGAGTCAGCCAGCAATGAAGATGTCACACAGGCACTGGTG
>JBGVOJ010000637.1:0-4011 GCA_045126415.1 Eubacteriales bacterium
ATCCTATGCCGACACCCACGCCGACGATTTCCGCAGTACGGACAGCACCAAAAACGTCACCGCCGTCGGCAAAGTCATCGCAGACCGTCTCACAGAAAACGGAATTCCCGTCCTTCACTGCACCGAGACGTTCGATTATCCGGATTTCAACATGGCGTACTACAACGCCGCGCTTGCCATCCGGCAGTACATAGCGGACTACCCGTCCATCTCGTACATCCTCGACATTCACCGCGATTCCATCGTCTCCGGTGACGGCTGGGTCAGTCCCGTCACAGAACTTGACGGAGAGCCCGCCGCACAGATGATGTTCGTCGTCGGAACGGATCACGGCGGCTCCGGACATACCGGCTGGCGGGACAACCTCGCTCTCGCGGTACGTCTTCAGAAAAGCCTGTACGGCGACTGTCCGACGCTGATGCGCGATATCAATCTCCGTTCCGCCTCATTCAACGAGCAGTACACATCCGGATCCCTTCTCGTGGAGATCGGCTCCTGCGCGTCCACGATTGAGGAAGTCAAAACCGCCGCCGAACGCTTCGCGGATCATTTATCCAAAGAAATCCTCGGCTGAACTCAACCGAAAATGAGCTTGTCCGCCGATGCCAGCGAGTCAAGCAGAACGTCCGGCTTCTCTTCTTCCGTCGCCGCGTCCACATCCGCCATCTTGGTCTCGCCGGTAAGAACAAGCGCGGCGGTGATGCCGTGTTTCCTGCCGGTCGCGATATCCGTGTAGAGACGGTCGCCGAAGATCAGCATATCGGACTTTTCCTCGCCGGTAATCTCGGAAATCATTTCCACGGTTTCCGGATACGGCTTGCCGAAATACGTCGGCAGAACACCCGTGGATGCCGTCACGCACGCCGCAATCGCACCGCTGTCCGGGATAAAGCCGGTTTCGGTCGGGCAGTTGAAGTCGGGATGCGTGCAGAGATATTCCGCACCGTAGCGGATGAAATCGCACGCGTCGGTCAGCTTCTTGTAGTCGAGCGTCGTGTCAAAGCTGGTGACCACGATATCCGCCTTCCGTCCGTCGCAGGTACCGTCGGGCTGATTCACAAGGTCAACACCGGCTTCACGGAACTGTTCGTGCAGTTCGGGAGTACCGAGAAGGTACACGCACTTCCCCGCTCTCTTGCGGGTGAGGAACGCCGCGGTGACATTACCGGAGGTGCAGATTTCCTCCGGAGACGGTTCAAAACCGAGCTTGGTCAGCTTTTTGAGATAGAACGCCGGAGAATGGGACGCGTTGTTCGTGAAGAACAGCACCCGTCTGCCGGACGCACGGAGCTTGTTGATGAAGGAAACGGCAAAATCAAACGGAATTCCTCCGAGGTAGATGGTGCCGTCCATGTCAAAGATGAACAGTTTCTTGGACGCAAGCAGTTCTGCCGCCTGCGCGTTATCTCTTTCAGTAAGCATGATGATTCCTTTCTGAACTTGTTTTATTTTTGAATATTGCATATTTATTTACAATCCCCGCGTCATTTCCCCGCGAAGCATTGATTTTTCGGTCAGGGTGTGTTATACTTGACACAATGACATCAACAACCTCTCTGGAGAAAACAATGGCAAAGAACATTATCATCGGGATCGACCTCGGGGGAAGCACGACGAAAATTGTCGGATTCGACACCGACTGCTGCGCAAACCGTCTCATTGATCCCCTGTTCGTCCGCGCGACCGACCCGATCACCGCGGTCTACGGCGCGTTCGGCAAATTCCTTGATACGAATAATTTTGCACTCGAAGATATCGAAAAAGTCATGGTCACGGGCGTCGGCGCTTCCTATATGACGAAGCCGCTCTACGGTCTGCCGTGCGAGAAAGTCGCCGAATTCACCGCAAACGGTCTCGGCGGTCTCTACCTCTCCGGTCTTGACCGTGCGCTCATCACCAGCTGCGGCACCGGCACGTCCCTCGTCTACGCCGAACGCGGCGCGGAACCGAAGTACCTCGGCGGCACGGGCGTCGGCGGCGGTACCCTCGTCGGCCTGTCCAAAAAGATGCTGAACATGGACAACGTGAACCACATCTCCGAACTTGCGCGAAACGGCTCCCTGTCCAACATCGACTTAAAGATCAATGACATCACCAAATCGGACATTCTCCCCGGCTTCGGCGACATCATGACCGCTTCCAATTTCGGCAGCGTCAGCGATATCGCGACCCGCGAGGACATCGCCCTCGGCATCATCAATATGGTCTTCGAAACCATCGGCATGATCTCCATCTTTGCCGCCCGGAACTATAGCCTCCGTGACATCGTCCTCACCGGAAACCTCTCCGCCGTGGAACAGGCACCACAGATTTTCGATACCCTCAACCGCATGTTCGACATGAACTTCATCATTCCGGACAACTCCTCCTTCGGCACCGTCATCGGCGCCGCACTGATGGGCTGTCCGAACCGTCACATCTGAAATTATAACAGAATCCCCCTGTAAAATCAATACGAATCCTGTAAGTTTTGGGAGTTCGGACGACACCGGAAGAGAGCCTTCCGTCAGCCGCCGAACTCTGTTTTTTTACTTGATAAATTGTCCGTCATGGGGTATAATAAAAACATAATCAATCACAACCGTTCAGAACAGGAGGAATCCCATGGCAAACTACCCGACTCCCCATAATTCCGCATCTCCCGAAGATTTTGCGAAAACCGTCCTCATGCCCGGCGACCCGCTGCGCGCGAAGTTCATCGCCGAGACCTTCCTCGCCGACGCCAGACTCGTCAACAACGTCCGCGGGATCGGCGGCTATACCGGAACTTATAAAGGCGAACGCGTCTCCGTGATGGCCAGCGGCATGGGCATGCCGTCGATGGGCATCTACAGCTACGAGCTGTACAACTTCTATGATGTGGAAAACATCATCCGCATCGGTTCCGCAGGCGCAATCAGCATGAACCTCAAGGTACGCGACGTCGTCTTCGCGATGGGTGCCTGCACCAATTCCAATTTCGCCTCCCAGTACAAGCTCCCCGGCACGTTTGCTCCGACCGCATCGTACAAGCTCCTTTCCGCAGGGATCGCACAGGCGGAAAAGCTCGGTGCACGTTACCACGTCGGCAATGTGCTCTCGTCCGACACCTTCTACAGCGACGACACAACCGCGACGGAACAGTGGGCGAAAATGGGCGTTATGGCCGTAGAAATGGAATCCGCCGCGCTCTATATGAACGCCGCACGCGCCGGAAAGAACGCCCTCGCGCTCTTCACCATCTCCGACCACATCCTGACCGGCGAAGCGACCACCGCTGAAGAACGCCAGACCACCTTCACAACTATGATGGAAATCGCGCTTGAAACCGCCATCACCCTGTAACAGACAAAAAGAGGTTCCTCATGAAAAACATCCTTACCATCGGCATCGCGGGCGGTTCCGGCAGCGGCAAGACCACCCTCACCCATGTCCTTGCCCAGCGTTTCCCGACCCACACCACCATTCTCAACCACGACGACTACTACAAAGCGCACGACGACCTCTCCTACGAGGAACGCGCCGCGCTCAACTACGACGAGCCGGATGCCTTCGACAACGACCTCTTCCGCAAACACCTCGAAATGCTCCGCAGCGGCTATGACATCGACTGCCCCGTCTATGATTACGCCGAACACAACCGTACCGCCGAGACCCGCCGTCTCCCGGCACGCCCGCTCATCCTCGTCGACGGCATCCTCATCTTCACCGACCCGAAAATCTGTGACCTCCTCGACCTGCGCATCTTCGTCGACACCGACGCGGACATCCGCTTCATACGCCGCCTGATGCGCGATACCGCCGAGCGGAAACGCTCCCTCGATTCCGTCATCGAACAGTACCAGACCACCGTCAAACCCATGCACGAAAAATACGTCGAACCGTCAAAGCACGAAGCCAACATCATCGTCCCCGAAGGCGGCGAAAACCCCGTTGCCGCGCAGATGATCCTCAGCTACATACGAGAGACTCTGGGAATATAATTTTTTGGGGGGGGGGGGGGGGGGGGGGGGGGGGGGGGGGGGGGGGGCG
>JBGVOJ010000638.1:0-5836 GCA_045126415.1 Eubacteriales bacterium
CATCGACGGTTCCACCGGTAACATCTACGACGGTATCATTCCCACCGTTGACGCTACCATCGCAGGCGAATTCGGCCGCATCATGGGCTGGGCTGACAAGTATCGTACCCTCAAGGTTCGTACCAACGCAGATACTCCCACCGACGCTAAGAAGGCTCGCGAACTCGGTGCTGAAGGTATCGGTCTCTGCCGTACCGAGCACATGTTCTTCGGCGAAGGCAGAATCGACGCATTCCGCGAAATGATCTGCTCCGAAACCGTTGAAGAACGAGAAGTAGCTCTCGCTAAGATTCTTCCCATGCAGCAGGCTGACTTCGAAGCTCTCTACGAAGCTCTCGAAGGTACTCCCGTATGCATCCGTTTCCTTGACCCGCCGCTCCACGAATTCGTTCCCACCGAAGAAGCTGACATCGAAGTTCTTGCTGCTGCTCAGGGCAAGTCCGTTGAAGCAATCAAGAACATCATCGCTTCTCTCCACGAATTCAACCCGATGATGGGTCACCGTGGCTGCCGTCTTGCTGTTACCTATCCGGAAATCGCAAAGATGCAGACCGCTGCTGTTATCCGCGCTGCTATCAATGTTCAGAAGGCACACGCTGACTGGAACGTCAAGCCGGAAATCATGATCCCGCTGGTAGGCGACGTAAAGGAACTCAAGTTCGTTAAGAAGGTTGTTGTTGAAACCGCAGACGCTGAAATCGCAGCTGCAGGCGTAACCCTCGAATACGAAGTTGGTACCATGATCGAAATCCCGAGAGCTTGTCTCACCGCTGATGAAATCGCTGCAAACGCTGACTTCTTCTGCTTCGGTACCAATGACCTTACTCAGATGACCTACGGCTTCTCCCGTGACGACGCTGGTAAGTTCCTCGGCGCATACTACGATGTTAAGATCTTCGAAAACGATCCCTTCGCTAAGCTCGACCAGACCGGTGTTGGCAAGCTGATGAACATGGCTCTTACCCTTGGTAAGCCTGTAAATCCGAACCTCCACGTAGGTATCTGCGGCGAACATGGCGGCGACCCGACCTCTGTTGAATTCTGCCACAAGATCGGTCTCGACTATGTATCCTGCAGCCCGTTCCGTGTGCCGATCGCTCGTCTTGCTGCTGCTCAGGCTGCAATCAGCTCTGCGAAATAAATCTATCACCGATAGACCTTATTTCAAGGTCGGTTAAAAGTCCTGACGGATCAACCGGTATTCCTTGTACCGACTGTTAAATAAAGATAAAGAGCCTATTATCGAAATCCCCCGGGAAATCGGTGACAGGCTCTTTTTGCGTTTGTGGGAATAAGGAGATTCTGCCGGATGGCAAAGTTCCGGAATTTTTCAAAAATGTATCTGCAGACTTGATATTATGCGTTTTTCATGGTATCATTAGGGCATATTATCAGGAGGAGTCCAAAATGAATATTAAAGGATTTGAAGTTAATTTTTTAGGGGACAGCATTACCTTCGGGGTCGGCGTTTCGGATATTCAAAACAGCCGTTACGATAACCGCATTGCGAAAATGCTTGAGCTTTCTAAAGTCAACAATCACAGTGTAAACGGCAGCCGTCTGGCGCATCAGACTTTCCCCAGTGCAAAGCCATGGTACGACCTTTGCTTTTGCGGCCGTGCATACGATATGGACACGAATGCCGATATGGTGATCGTTTACGGCGGCGTAAATGATTATATTCACGGAGATGCACCCTTCGGAGAACTCGGAGACACGACTCCCGCTACCTTCTGCGGCGGCGTGTATTATCTTATGAATTACCTCCGTGAAACCTACGGAGATAAGCCTGTTATTTTCATGACACCTGCCCGTTGTTTCCTGCGTCACGAGGTGGACGATTTATTCCCTTCCGTACATGCTGCAAAGCGTGTGCCCGGCAAACCGCTGAAAGCGTATGCCGATGCGATTTCGGAAACCGCCAAGCAGTTTGATATCAAGGTGCTTGATCTTTATAATGACCTGGGTGTAGATCCGCATATTCCCGAACAGTTTGAAAAGTACACGACCGACGGTCTGCATTTTAATGACGAAGGCCACGCTCTGATTGCCGGGAAACTGAAAGATCTCATAGAATCTATGTAACAGAATCCCCACCGATTGCTCAAATTTGCGAGTCGATGGGGATCGTTTTGTTTATTCAGCCAGGTTTATCCTACAGAATCAGCCTTTAATAAAGGTAGAAAAAAGAACCGTTCCGGTGCTTTTTTCATTTTATGTCCTACGCGGACGGCAGGGGGCTTCCTTGTACAGACGGTCTTCGATGTGGATGTACTCTTCACCGTTGATCGTCAGACGGCGGTTGCCTTCGAGGGATTCGCGGTATTCGTCGGAGTAGTTGCCGTTCATGCACACGCTGACCCACGTTTCGTACCAGCGGAGCAGGATGCACCGGTCGTCGCGGGTGATGAATTTTTCGGTCGCGTAGCCGTTCAGCACTTCGATCACGCCGACCGCTTCACACACGGTTTCGCCGATTTTTATGTCGTACACACCGGTGGTGTAGCGGAAAAACGGCTTTTCGAGGAGGATATTGTCCGCATCGTTGGACGATGCATCGTACTGCGCCGGACGTTCGCGGATCACGAGCGGATTGCCGCGCACCGGGTCTTCCGCATTGACGATATTGTTGTAACCTTCGTCGAGGAAGGTGTGCAGGACGAGAGCGTCTTCGTAGGTATCTTCGTCGGTGTAGTCGTCCCCATACATGAAGCCGAGATAACGGAGGTATTCGTCCGTCATCTGGACAAAGGACGTCTGCGCATTGCGGGTGTAATAATCCAGTTTCGGGGAATACATATCCTCGCAGATTTTGACCCCTTCCGCGTCGTGGATGCGGCACAGCCGTTCCACGCGGAAGTGGGAAACGAGGCTGAGCTTCTTTGCGGGATAGCGGTACAGGGCTTCGTAGGAGTGATTGCCGACCTCCGGTACGACAACGCCGATGTCCTTCACTTCAAAAAACGGCGTATTCTTTTTGATAATAACGAGCTCCGGCATCTCCGTGGGGAAGCCGGCGGTGTAGTTGATGGTTTCTTTTTTGTTCATGACAGAACCTCTTTCATACATATTCCGGATATGAGACGGACAGGCGGTTCTGAACCGTTCGCGGGCGTAGTGCAGACGGCTTTTGACCGTGCCGACGGGGATGCCCAGGCGTTCGGCAATGTCCGCCTGACTCAGTTTCCGCAGATAATACAGGACGAGGATTTCCCTCGCGTCGTCGGGAAGTCCGTCGAGAATTTCCCGCGAGATGCCGCCGTCCGGTCTGCTTTTTTGCGGAATTTCCCCGACGGATTCCAGCGATACGGTTTCCGTCCGGTATTTCCGCCGGTAATACAGCCGGCACTCGTTTTTCGCGATGGCCAGCAGCCAGAATTTGAACGAATCTGTGTCACGCAGGGAACCGAAATTCCGGAACGCCGCGAGAAACGTGTTCTGCACCACGTCGTCCGCGTCCGCCGAACAGGGCATTTTGTAGTGAATATACCGCTCGACCGGCTCCCGATGCCGTTCCAGCAGAACTTCAAATAAAGTTTTATCCATTGTCCGCCTCCTTTCGCTGTAATCTGAAATCCGGATTCACCAATAAAGATGCCGCAGAAACGAAAAAGGTTCAAAGAAAACAAAAAAATAAGCAGAAAAGTCTGCACAAACCTTGTCAATCCATTTGTCCAAAAGTTTTTGAAGAGGGGTTCGGGGAGGGGCTTTTTGAAAAAAATCCCTCCCCGAAAATTCTTCATTTCCCCTCACTCACCATCGTGGAGCCGAGGACCAGCACCGCGCCGGCGATTCCCGCAAGTCCGAGCGGCTCACGCAGGAGAAGTGCGGACAGCAGAACCGCCACCACCGGGTCAATATAACTCAGCAGTGCTGCCGTCTGAGCGGACAGATGTTCGATTGAGCCGAAATACAGCGCGTAGGTCACGCCGGTATGTACAATGCTGACGACAAGCAGCAGAATCATCCCCGTCAGCGGAAGGGACGCAATATCTCCGATGCCGCCCGTCACCAGAACGTACGGCAGAAGAACCGCCGAGGACAGCCCGAGCTGCATCACGGTGCGTTCCAGTGAAGCCAGTCCGGTGATCTTCTTGTTCAGCAGAACCACCGTGGCGTAAAATACCGCCGCCGCCAGCCCGAGCAGGATTCCCTGACCGTTCGATGCCGAAGCCGCCGTGCCTCCGCCGAAAATTCCC
This sequence comes from Eubacteriales bacterium, assembly GCA_045126415.1. Classification (GTDB taxonomy): domain Bacteria; phylum Bacillota; class Clostridia; order Oscillospirales; family CAG-272; genus UMGS1696. The sequence goes on from JBGVOJ010000638.1 coordinate 4,200, forward strand.
GAAACCAGCACCATCCCGACCAGCGAAACCGCCGCGCAGACGCCTTTTTTCCGTGTGATCCGTTCCCGCAGAAGCACCGGCGATACGAGAATCACAAACACCGGCGCGAGATAATAGCAGATTGTTGCGACCGCAACGGTCGTATAGCGGTACGCCTCAAACAGCAGAATCCAGTTGATCCCCAGTGCCGCACCCGACACCACCAGCAGCGGCAGATTCCGCCGCACCGCTGAAAAATCAACTGCCTTCCGCCGTGCCGCCATCACAATCAGCAGAAACGCCGCTCCCACTACACCGCGTACCAGCGCGATCACCGTGGAGGACAGCGGAATCCCCCGCACAAAAATCCCGATCGTCCCGAACAGGAACATCGAGGAAAAACACTGTATTTTCGCCCTGAATTGTGCACGTCCGTCCATAAAAAACTCCGTCAGTCAAATTTTCTCTATTATACCACATCCGAAAAATCCGCACAATACGTTGTTCCTCTCATTCGTATAAAGTTTTTTGAAAAAGTTTTCCCCAAGAAACTCTATTCCCCCACACATACTTTCCGTGTGCCCTACATATGATGTACCATAAATCGGAAATGGGGTAGACAAAATGGCAGGAAAAACATATTATTCGTCCTATGATACGGCGGCACCGGTACTGGTTCCGGCGGATGTCCGGCAGTATGTCCCGGAAGGCGCACTGATGAAGCGGAGCGTTCTCCGGAACCGTGCGGCGGTGGAGGAGGCGGCGAGACGCGGGACAACGGTCGAGGCGATGTGCGTGCTTTGCGACTGCACGACGATGCAGCTCACGGTTGATCTTCCGGACGGCATCCGCGGGATCATTCCGCGCAGCGAAGCCGGATGGTCGGCGGACGGCGGGGAGGTCAAGGACATCGCAATCATCACGCGGGTCGGCAAGCCGGTGCAGTTCAAGGTCACGGAAATTTACGAAAACGAGCGCGGCGAAGTGACGGCGAGGCTGTCCAGACGCGCGGCACAGCGGGAATGCTGCGAACAGTACGTGTCGCGGCTCGTTCCGGGGGACGTGATCCCCGCACGGGTGACGCATCTCGAACCGTTCGGGGCGTTCTGCGACATCGGCGGGGGGATCGTGTCCCTGCTGACGGTCGACCGCGTGTCGGTCTCGCGCATTTCCCATCCGGCGGACCGGTTCCGCTGCGGGGAGTACATCCACGCGGTTGTTCAGTCGGTGGAGGAGGACGGGCGCATCTACCTCACCCACCGCGAACTGCTCGGAACATGGGAAGAAAATGCCGCCGCGTTCGCGCCCGGTCAGACAGTGACGGGGATCATCCGCTCCGTGGAGGAATACGGCGTCTTCGTGGAACTCGCTCCAAACCTCGCAGGGCTGGCGGAATCGTTCGACGGAGCCTGCCCGGGCGACGCCTGCTCGGTCTACATCAAAAGCCTGATCCCGGAACGGATGAAAATCAAGCTCGTCCTGATCGACACCTGCGGAAAGGCGGACGTAACGCCCTGCCGCTACTTCGTCGACCCGGAGACGGTACACCACATGGACCACTGGCGGTATTCGCCGGAAGAGTGCCGGAAAGTTGTGGAGACGGAGTTTTAGGGGGAATTTCTTTGGGGGGGGGGGGGGGGGGGGGGGGGGGGGGGGGG
>JBGVOJ010000639.1:0-7632 GCA_045126415.1 Eubacteriales bacterium
TGACAAAAGGAAGTCTTGCTGATTCTGCCGATATATATTTTTTATTTTTATTTAAAGTTTTTTGAAAGGGGTTCGGGGAAAACTTTTTTGAAAAAAAGTTTTCCCCGAGAATCTCACCTGTTATGGAAGAAAAACAGAAAGTCATTCTTTGTGCGATCCATCCGCAGAACGGGGAGCGGGAGTGTCTCGTTTCGCTCGGCGAGCTGGAACGGCTCTGCGATACGGCGGACTGTGAGTGCGTCGGAATTGTGACGCAGTCGCGGGAAACGCCGGACGTGCGGACGGTCATCGGCAGCGGGAAGGTGAAGGAATTATCTGATCTGTGCGTGTCACAGGGGGCATCGCTTGTCATTTTTGACCGTGAGCTGACGCCGTCCCAGATCAAGGCGATCGAGGACGACATCGAAGCCGAAGTCACCGTTATTGACCGCAGCATGCTGATTCTCGACATTTTTGCCGACCATGCGCGGACGAGCGAAGGCCGTCTGCAGGTCGAACTGGCGCAGCTCCGCTACACGTCTCCGCGTCTCACCGGACGCGGGAAGGAACTTTCCCGTCAGGGCGGTACGGCGTCGTCCGGTTCCGTCGGTGCGAGAGGTCCCGGGGAAACGAAGCTCGAGATCGACCGCCGCCGCGTCAAGGAAAAGATTGCATCCCTGGAAGAAGAACTCCGCAAGGTCGAGCAGAACCGGCTCGTCATGCGCCGTCAGAGGGACAAGTCCGGTCTGACGAAGTGCGGCATTGTCGGCTACACCAACGCGGGGAAGAGCACCCTGCTGAATTATCTCACCGGTGCGGGCATTCTTGCGGAAAACAAGCTGTTCGCGACCCTCGACCCGACGACCCGTCAGTTCACAACGCCGAACGGCACGAAACTGCTTCTTACCGACACGGTCGGCTTCATCCGCAATCTGCCGCACCATCTCATCAAGGCGTTCAAATCGACGCTTGACGAAGCGGTATATTCCGACATTCTCCTGATCGTGATCGACTCGTCTGACCCGGAATTCATCGCGCAGACGCAGGTCACGTCCGATCTGCTCGAAGAACTCGGTGCCGCCGGAAAGCCGACGATCTACGTCTTCAACAAATGCGACATCTGCGCCGACCGCGACGCGCTCATCCACATGAAGTCGCTGGCATCCGGAACGAATACCGACGTTGTATTCATCTCCGCCGTCACCGGTGCAGGATGCGATGCGCTCGTCTCCACCATCGAACGTCTGGCGGCAAACGGCAAGCACCGCGTCACGCTGAAAATTCCGCCGCAGGACGGCGCGGTCACGGGTTTGCTCTACAAGGATGCGGACGACATCGAAATGGACTACCTCGAAGACGGTATTCTCGTCCGCTGTGTTGTGGACGACAAGCTGTACGCGAAGATAAAGAAGTATATCGTCGAGGAATGATCGGGTATATTAAATATGAAAAAAAAGGACAACAAAGAGAATAAAGTCAAGGAACCCGAAGTGAATCTCAAGAAGCGCGTGACCCTCGCGCAGAACGTCTCCTGTGAAATGGAGGAACGCAAGTCGATTTTTATCGGTCATGCAACTCCCGTACGGAGTGAAGAGGAAGCGCGGGCGTTCATCGAAGCCAAGCGGAAGGAGTACCATGACGCGACGCACAATGTCTACGCGTACATGCTGAACGACGGTGCGCTTGCGCGGTATTCCGACGACGGCGAACCGCAGGGAACGGCGGGAATGCCGATGCTGAACGTCGTCAAAATGTCCGGCGCGTGCGACCTTTGCGTGGTTGTGACGCGGTATTTCGGCGGGATTCTGCTCGGTGCGGGCGGTCTGGTGCGTGCGTACAGCGCAGCGGCGAAGCTTGCCATCGACACGGCGGGAATGGCGGTGTTCGAACAGTACGCAGTCATGCAGATCGTTGTCACGTATTCCGATTACCAGCGGCTGACCGTTGCGCTCGCCAAGCTCGGCGCGTCAGAGGACCACTGCGAGTTCGGCGAAAACGTGACGGTTCTCTGCGCGATTGAGGCGGCACGTGCCGAAGAGGTCGCGGTGACGGTATCGGAAATGACTTACGGAAAAGGGAAGTTTACCGTCCTCGGTTACGAAGAAAGAGCTTCCAGAGTAAAATAAATCGTCGAAGCCGAAAGAAAAAAGAAAAAAAGCAAAATTCTGCGTATATTAATAATGTGGCGATTTTACTGCTGCAGATGAATCAGAAAATGGAAGGAGGGAACACGCATGATCCCCGCAAATGTGATCGAAGATATCCGCTACCGGTGTGATATCGAAAGCGTGATTTCCTCCTATGTTTCACTCAAGAGGGCTGGCTCGAATCTCAAGGGGCTCTGCCCGTTCCACAGCGAAAAAACGCCGTCGTTCACCGTTTATCCGGAAACGCAGAGCTTCTACTGCTTCGGCTGCGGTGCGGGCGGCGATGTCATCAGCTTCGTCATGCGCACGGAAAACCTCGACTACGTGGCGGCGGTCGAAACCCTCGCGAAACGCGCGGGCATCACCCTGCCGGAGTTCGGGGACAAGCAGCGGGACGACGGCGTAACCCGTACCCGCGTTCTCCAGATGAATCTGGAAGCCGCAAAGTTCTACCGGAAAATGCTGTTTGACGACAACACGGGCGCGGCGGGACGGCGGTATTTCGTCGACCGCGGACTGAGCATGATGGCGATCAAGCGGTTCGGGCTCGGTTATTCTCCGCCGTCGGGGAATCAGATGCTGAAGCACCTGACCTCGCTCGGTTTCAAGCCGCACGAAATCCAGACCGCGTATTTCGCCGGAAAAAGCGAACGCGGCTACTACGACTATTTCCGCGGACGCGTCATGTTCCCGATAATTGACGTGTCGGGAAATGTCATCGCGTTCGGCGGACGTGTGCTTGACGACACCAAACCGAAGTACCTCAACACTTCGGACACCCCCGCGTTCAAGAAAAGCCGTAATCTGTTCGCCCTCAACTACGCCAAAAATACCGACGCCGGCTACATGATCCTGTGTGAAGGCTACATGGACGTCATCGCGCTCCATGACGCAGGATTCGGCATGGCGGTCGCGACCCTCGGCACGGCTCTGACGGACGATCAGGCGCGGACGCTGAAAAAGTACACGGGCAAGGTGATCATCTCCTACGACAGCGACGAAGCCGGTCAGAAGGCGACCGCACGCGCCATCGACCTTCTTGAAAAGGCGGGACTGGAGACCAAAGTTCTGCACATGGAAGGTGCAAAAGACCCCGACGAGTACATAAAAAAATTCGGAAAAGAAAAATTCCGTTCCCTGATCGAGGAAAGCCGCTCGAAATTTGACTATGTTTTAGCCAATACGGCGGCGAAATACGATCTCGCGAACGACGCGGAAAAGATACGCGCGCTGTCCGAAATTTGCACGTACATCGCCGGAATACATTCCTCCGTCGAGAGGGATATTTATATTGACCGCGCCGCGAAATCGTACGAAGTGGACAGGAGAAGTCTGGAAAATGACGTGAATTCGCGGATGCGCCGTCTGGCGAAGGAAAACGACAAAAAACGGCGCGGCGAGCTGATCCGCATCACCTCCGGCATCGCTGACCGGGTCAATCCGGACTACGCAAAGCAGCCGAAAGCCGCACGGATTGAAGAATCCCTTCTCGGGATGCTGTTCATCCATCCGGAATATCTCCCGCGCGCCGTGGACGGCCAGCCGCTTTCCGCCGAAGATTTCACGACAGGGCTCGGAAAACGCCTGTACGAAAAAGTAAAGGAAGCCGGGGAGCATTTCTCTCTCGGACTTCTCGGGGAAGACTTCACGTTTGACGAAGTCTCCCGCGCCTCGGAAATGGTCGCCGGGCGCAACGAACTCTCCGACAACAGCGAAACAACGTATGACACCTTCGTCCGTTCGCTGCGGAAGGAGACCATCAAAAACGGAAATTCCTCCGCCTCGCTCGAGGACATCCTCCGGCAGAAACGCGGAGAATTATCATAAATAAAGCGCAAGTTCTAAAGCTAAAATACAAAACAGTGAGGTAATCATGGATAACGAAAAGAAAGTTGACGTGCAGGGACTGATTGAAAAGGGCAAGTCCCAGGGCTCACTCTCGAACAACGATATCATGGAAGCCGTGGAATTCTCCGGCTACGATGTCGACCAGATCGAAAAGATCTACGAAGTTCTTGAAAACAGCGGCATCGAAGTCACCAACTATCTCGAAAACGACGACGGATACAGCGTTTCCTCAGACTCTGCTCCTGAAGTCGACGACAACGAAGACATTGACAAGCTCCTCGCCGACGAAGGCGTTGCCGTGGACGACCCGGTACGTATGTATCTCAAGGACATCGGCAAGATTCCGCTGCTCGATCCCGACCGTGAGGCGATCCTCGCCGAAAAGATCGCGGAAGGTGACGAAGCGGCAAAGAACGAGCTGGTTGAAGCCAACCTCCGTCTCGTGGTCAGCATCGCGAAGAAATATGTCGGCAAGGGGATGTACTTCCTTGACCTGATTCAGGAAGGCAACCTCGGTCTGATCAAGGCGGTCGAAAAGTTCGACCATACCAAGGGCTACAAGTTCTCCACCTACGCAACCTGGTGGATCCGTCAGGCGATCACCCGTGCCATCGCGGATCAGGCGAGAACCATCCGCATCCCCGTTCACATGGTTGAAACCATCCACCGCGTTTCCCGTACCTCCCGTCAGCTCCTGCAGGAATACGGCCGTGAACCCACCATCGATGAAATCGCGGAAAAGCTCGGCATGAGCGCGGATAAGGTCCGTGAAATCATGAAGGCGGCACAGGATCCCGTATCCCTTGAAACCCCGATCGGCGAAGAAGACGACAGCCATCTCGGCGACTTTATTCCCGATGATTCCTCGCCGACTCCTGCGGAAGCCGTTTCCTATCAGCTTCTCCGTGAACAGCTCAACAAGGTGCTTCACACCCTTACTCCCCGTGAAGAAATGGTTATCAAGCTCCGCTTCGGTCTCGAAGACGGCAGAACCCGCACTCTTGAAGAAGTCGGCCGCGAATTCAACATCACCCGTGAACGTATCCGTCAGATCGAAGCCAAGGCACTCCGTAAGCTCCGTCACCAGAGCCGCTCGAAGATTCTCAAGGGCTTCCTCAACGACATGACCTGACGGAAAATAGGTGGAAACGGATGGACAACGAAAGAAATCCCGCACTGGCGGAGGATATTGTGTTTGAATCCGAACTGATCCCGACGTACGGCGACATGGAAATGATGCTCGTACAGGACGGCGTCAGACTGAACCGCCATGCGAAGACTTACCTCTCTGAGATCGCGTCCCTTCCCGCGCTGGACGCGGAAGGCGTGAATCGTTTGACCGGACGTCTCGCAGAGGATCCGGCGGCAAAGTCCGGCCTGATCGAGGGGACGATGCGGATCGTGGTCTGTGCAGCCAAGCGGTACGTCGGACGCGGTATGACCTTCCTTGACCTGATGCAGGAGGGAAGCCTCGGACTCGTTGGTGCGGTCGAAACCTATACGGAGGAGGACGGCGATTTCCGGCTTCACGCGGCGGGATGTATTCTCGACGCTCTGGAATTTGCTGTCGCGGACGCGGAAATGTCCGGCGGAATTCCCGAACATCTCACCGAACTGCTGAACACGATCTCCCGCAGCGATATGGTGCTCGAGGAAAAGCTCGGCAGGGAAGCCACACCCGAGGAAATCGCGGAGGATACCGGCCTTGCACTCGATGAGGTCATCTCTGTTATGGAAATCATGGAGGATATCGCCGCGCAGGATAACGGCGAAGCCGCGTCGGAGTCTGTGGGAAATGAAGAGGCACAAGCGCCGGAGGAGACACGTCCGCACTGGGATGCCGGTCGCCGTACGCCCAGCTGAAATAAAAAAATAGATTATTTGACTATTTTAAACAGGAGTCAGTTGTATCAAACATACAAGAAAAAAGTTACATTCCACAAAAAATGATTTATGAATTTGGGTGTGATGCACAAAAAAACGTCCATGGAGAAAATCGCACAGAGTGAAAAAAGCGTTTTTTTGGAAGGGATTCCAACAAAAAATGCTTGACATATTGAAGATTTTCGTGTACAATAATGTAAGAATTTTATGGGCAATTTTTTTGGCAGAGAGACCCAAAGAATTGATGAGGAGGATTCCCTAATGAATAAAAAGCTCACAACCCTGTTGCTTGCCATGATGCTCGCTCTCGGTTCTTTCACCGGTTGTTCCTCTCAGGCAACGGAAGAAGACGTTGAAGCAACTGCGGATACTGAAGAAGCAGCTCGTATTTCCATGACTCTTTCCCTGTGGCTGCCTACCAGCAAGAATACCACCGAAGAAGCGATTGAACTCGCAGAAGCGCAGATCAACCGTCTGACCCAGGCAAAGTATGACACCGCAATCGAACTCAAGGCGATTCCGGAAGATAAATATCAGGAAACCATCGACGGTGAACTGGATCGTATCGCTGCCGCTATTCTCGCTGAAGAAGAAGAAGCGGAACGCAAGAGAAAAGAACTCAAGGAACTGAAGGCTCAGGGTATTGAGGTTGAAGAAACCGAAGAAACCGAAGAAGGCGAAACCGAGGCTGCAGAAGAAGAAACCATCGTCAACGAACTCGGTATCAGTGTGATCAAGTATCCGGAAGTCGGCGCAAACCAGCTGGACATCTTCCTTGTTCAGGGTTATGACAACTATCTCCGCTACATTGAAAACGAACAGATTCAGCAGCTCGACGGCGAACTGAGCGGCAACTCCAAGATCCTCAAGACCTATATTTACCCGACTTACCTCACCCTCGCAAACGTAAGCGGTACCTATGCAATTCCGAACAACCATCCGGTCGGCGAATATCAGTACTTCCTTGTAAACAAGGAACTTGTTGAAAAGTACGACTACAACGCGAAGGATCTCAGCACCTTCCTGAAGTGCCAGGACTTCATCAAGGATATGGGTTATCAGGTAGATAACGGCAACGAAACCGTAACTCCTCTTCTCGGCGAAGTAGAAGCTGCTAATATGGTATACTGGGGCGAAGACCCGTCTGAATGGTCCGTTCTCGCATCTCAGATTACCAACACGATGGCCTACAACATCAAGGCTGCTCCGAAGAGCATTTTCTCCACCAACGTATATATCAACACCGTTGGTATGATGAAGGAACTTTCCGAACTCGGCTACATCGGTGACGGTAAGGTCGACGAAGGCGAAAAGTTCGCAGTCGGCGTACTTTCCGGCGATGCTTCCATCGTGGATCAGTATGAAGACGAATACTATGTAAACATCTACTCCAAGCCGATGATGACGGAAGAAGATGCTTACGGTTCCATGTTTGCGGTAAGCTCCTACTCCAAGAGCCTCTCCCGTTCTATGGAAATCATTACTTATCTGAACACCAGCTCCGACATCCGTACCATCCTTCAGTATGGTGCACAGGGTGTACACTGGGACTATGATGATGAAGAAACCAAGGAAACCATCTCCATTCTCAGTGACGACTATCAGATGGATATCGTAAAGACCGGTAACGTATACATGACCTACCCGGGCGAAGGCGTTTCCATGGATTACTGGGCATACGGTAAGCAGCAGAACCTTGACTCCATTTCCAGCCCGTACATGAAGTTTACCGGCTATGTAAATGACGCAAACAAGGCTCAGCTCGCAGAACTTG
>JBGVOJ010000640.1:0-4490 GCA_045126415.1 Eubacteriales bacterium
CCCCCCCCCCCCCCCCCCCCCCCCCCCCCCCCCCAAAAACTCTATTAAATTAATCAAAAGGATTTTCGGTCGGGTAGGGGAGGGACTTGGGCTGGTTGTAGGAGACGTCTGCAATGCCGATGTAGCGGAATACTTCATACAGAGCCTTGCCGTAGTGACCGAATGCTACTGCGCCGTGGTGCGGGAATCTCTTCTGGATGAGGACGTGGCGGTAGAAGCGGTCCATTTCGGGGATTGCGAACGCGCCGATGGAGCCGAAGGATTCGCAGTCAACGTCGAGGACTTCGCCCTGTGCGATGTATGCGCGGAGGGTGGTGTCCGCGTTGCCCTGGAGACGGAAGAAGGTGATGTCGCCGGGCTTGATGTTGCCTTCCATGGTGCCGCGGGTGATGTCCGGTTCCGGAAGTTCGGGTTCAAGGTCACGCTTCATGATGAGCTGGTAGCCCATGTGAGGATCCTTGAGGAGCTTGGAGCAGGTGTTGCCGCAGTGGAAGCCCATGAAGGTTTCGGTCAGCTTCGCGCTGCACTTGCCGCAGATGGACTTGTCGTAGATGGACTTCGGAACGGTGTTGTTGATGTCGAGAAGGGTTACCGGTGCGCCGGATACGCAGACGCCGATGTATTCGGAGAGAACACCGTAAATGTCTACTTCGCAGGATACCGGGATGCCCATGCCGGTCAGACGGCTGTTGATGTAGCAGGGAACGAACTTGAATTCGGTCTGGAATGCCGGCCAGCACTTTGCGGCGAACGCAACGTAGTCGCGCGTGCCCTTATGCTGTTCCGCCCAGTCGAGAAGGGTCAGTTCATACTGCGCAAGTCTCGGGAGAATGCCCGCGTACTTGTTGTTCGGACCGAGTTCCGCTTCCATTTCTGCTACCTTTGCGGGGATGCGTTCGTCGTTCGCGTGCTTGTTGTACGCAACGAGAAGGTCAAGCTCGGAGTTTTCTTCCACAGCTACGCCGAGGTCGTAAAGCGGCTTGATCGGACCGTTGCAGGCGAGGAAGTCGTCCGGACGGGGACCGAAGGTGATTACCTTGAGACCCTTCAGACCGAGGATCGCGCGTGCGATCGGAACGAATTCGCGAACCTTGTCCGCAAGTTCTTCCGCGGTGCCGACGGGATAGGACGGGATGTAAGCCGCACGTCCGCGCAGACCGAGGTTGTAGGAGCAGTTGAGCATACCGCAGTATGCGTCGCCGCGTCCGTCGTGCAGGTCACCGTCGCCTTCAGCGGCAGCCGCGTACATGATCGGGCCGTCAAACCAGTCGCCGATCAGGGTTTCGGGCGTTTCCGGACCGAAGTTGCCGAGGAATACAAACAGAGCGTTCACGCCGTTTGCCTTGACGTCTTCGACAGCCTTCTTCGCGTCGATTTCATTTTCAACGGTGATGGGGCATTCGTACAGACCGCAGCCGTATGCCTTTGCAATGGCAGCGCGGCGGCGTTCGGAGAGTGCCATGGGGAAGCAGCTTCTCGATACAGCGATGATACCGAGTTTCACTTCGGGAATGTTGCAGATCATAAAATCCTCCTTGGAATATCGAATCTTTTTCACCTATCATTTTACCTTGTTCATTCGAAGAAGTCAATGTTTTTCGTCCATTTTGTGAAATTTTATTTTCCGTCTTACCAGATTCTTGACAGAAACGTCCGAACATGGTATATTTATTGAGAGAAGATTTTTTGAATGGAGATTTCTATGAAAAAATATAGATCATTTTTTGCGGGACTGATGGCGGCTGTTCTTCTGCTCGGCGGATGTACGCAGACTCCGGTGGAGGAAACGGAACCTGCGGCGGTGCCTGTGGAAAATCCCACGCCGGCAAAGACGATCTTCGGTGCGGAACTGCTGTCCGCATCGGAAATCGATGCGCTGAAGGAAGGGAAGGAACGTCTCGCGAGCGGTGATGAGCGTTCTGAACTCTACTTCAACGGGACGGAACTGGCCTGTCTGAACAACCGGCGGGTGTTTTACGCGACGGTTCCGCAGCCTGAGCGCGGCGGATGGCCGGACGGTGAGCTGACCTCGGCGGAGGGATACCGTGTGGTTATGGACAAATCTCTGGTGCCGGATGATCCCGCCGTCATGATCGAGCGCGGCAACAGCCTGATGCTCTACATGTTCAGTGAGACAGACTATGTGGTCGCGGAGCTGATTATGACTTATCTGCCGGTTATTTCCATCCGGATTGACAAGGACCGCGATCTCAGCGGTGCTCTGCAGGGTGCGCAGTTTACGATGCACGATTCCGCGTCCACCAACAAGAATATGCGGTATGCCGAATCCCGCGCGGAAGTGAAACTGCGCGGCGGTTCCAGCGCGGGTCTGCCGAAAAAGAGTATGCGCATTGACCTCAAGGATGAAAACGGCGAGAACCGCGATATGTCGTTCTTCGGTATGCGCAAGGACGACGACTGGATTCTCACGGCGATGTTCTCTGACGAAAGCAAAGTGCGCGACATGACCGGCTGGCAGCTCTGGCGCGAGATGAATTCGAAGTACCCGGATGTCAAAGGCTCATGTGCGCCGGAGACGAAGTATGTGGAGGTGCTTCTGAACGGGAAGTATCAGGGGCTGTACATCTTCATGGAAAAGTTCGACGCGAAGACGATGGAGCTGGAGGACGGTGACGTCCTCTTCAAAGCGACGTCGTGGGATGTACCGGACTCAGCGGGACTGCGGAGTCAGCATGTCCGTTCGCTCGCCTACCGCGCGATGGAGAAAAAGTGGCCGGATATATCCACAAAAATCGAAGGAACATGGGACAGGATCGCGGAGTATATTTATGTCGCGTATGAAACGGACGGAACGGGCTTCAAGAACGGTATCGCGGATGTGACGTCGATTGAGAATCAGCTCGACTACTGGATTTTCAACAACGTGACGATGGCGGGGGACAACACGTTCAAGAACGCCTACTACGCCGTGAAGGACGGTCTGGTCTACACGCTGCCGTGGGACCTTGACATTTCGTTCGGCCTGAACTGGAGCGGTGACCCGGCGACAAACTACCTCTACCGCGAGACGAACTGTATTACGCGTACATACGACTTCCAGGTGGGAAGACGCCTTATCAAGTACGTCGACGGCGCGGCGGATTACGTCAAGGAACGCTGGGCATCGCTGAAGGAAGCGAACATCGTTTCGGCGGAAGGTATCATCGAAAACGCGGAGGCGCACTGGAATCTGATCCACGCGTCTGGTGCGGTCGCACGCGAAAAGGAACGCTGGCCGTCCGTCAGCTATATCGACGACGATCTGACCTACTTCAAAAACATTATCAAACAGCGCATCGACTGGCTGGATGATTATATTGATGAATTGGAATAAGAGGTAGTTATTGGGGAAACCTTTTTTGAAGAAAAGGTTTCCCCAAACCCTTTCCAAAAAACTTTATACTGGGCATGGACAAGAGAAAATTGCAGATTTAAAGTATTGCTTTAGATGGATACGGAGATGTTCGCTTGCGGAAACGGCGGAAATGCGGTATACTTGGGACATGAAACCGGTTTCTGTATTTTTCAGACAAAGGAGAATCCATTATGACAACATCCATTGGTCAGACGATCAAACGTCTCCGCCGCGAACGTGATATCACGCAGGAGGGCCTGGCGGAGTTCCTCGGCATCACCGCGCAGGCGGTCAGCGGCTGGGAATGCGACCGCAGCATGCCCGACATCGCGCAGCTTCCGCTGCTTGCCAACATTTTCGGCGTGACGACGGACGAAATCCTTGGAGTGAACGTCGCCGCAAGGGAAGCGAATATTGATGAAATCTGTAAAAAGGCGCGGAAGACTTCCGCCGACGGTTACCTTGAGGAGGCCGTCCGTATCCTGCGGAAAGGTCTGCTCGACTATCCGAATTCCTATAAAATCATGGCACTTCTTGCGGAATATCTGTACATGGCGGGACAGTTCGATGAAGCTCTCACGCTGAATCAGAAGGTCATGCAGGAGTGTACGGAGATCAACATCCGGGCGGAAGTGACGTCGAATCTGTGTTCGCTGTACGATCACCTCGGGCAGAAGCAGAAGGCGATTGAAACCGCGATGACCCTGCCGGAGATGTCGCGGAACGATCTGCTGAAGTATATTTACAAAGGTACAAAACTCACGGAATTCTACCGTGAAAATACCCTTGACATGTTCGGCGATGCGCCGTATCAGGCGGGACAGCTCGCGTTCTGCCAGGACGACGACGGCAAATGGGTTTACACTCCCGACGAACAGCTTGCGATTCTCGCAAAAGTCACAGCGATCTACGAAATTCTGCTCGAAGACGGCGATTACAACTTCTTCGCGCAGTTCATGGAATCCGCGTACCGTCAGTCCGCACGTCTGTACGCCGGAAAGAACGATGCGGAAAACACGCTCATGTGTCTCCGCAAAATGGCGGAATTCTCGCAGATGTTCCTGCATTATCCGCAGGACGCGGCGCAGACGTCCATGCTGTTTCGCGGCGTAAAGTACGGAGGCTGGGTCAAGAC
>JBGVOJ010000641.1:0-2438 GCA_045126415.1 Eubacteriales bacterium
TCCGCGACAACATGGAAAACGACTTCGGTATTCTCCCCTTCCCGATGTGGTCGGAAGATCAGGGATACTACACCACCTCCATGGAAGCGACCGCACAGGCAATGTGCATCCCGCTCAGCGTTGCTGATCCGGACATGGTCGGCATGGTCACGGAAGCGATGGCCGTTTACTCCGATCTGTATCTGATCGACGCCTACTACGATACAACGCTGAAGGGCAAGATCGCACGTGACAAGGATACCACGGAAATGCTCGATATCCTGACCGGCAACCGTACCTTTGACTATTCCACCTGCTACGGATCGTGGAACGTCTACACCAACTATCTGGCAAGCGTTCAGGCAAGCGGCGCGGAAAATCTGGCATCGCTGTATTCCAAGAATGCAAAATCCTTCGAAAAAATTGTACAAAGGGTAATCGAAGCCTATCAGAACATTCCGGACTGATCATCACCGGATTCCGATTTATCGGGAAACTCTTCAACGGAGTTCCCCGATATTTTTGCGAAATTCTTTTTCTTCCCCTTTTCAAAAACATTGATCTGTGGTATAATAAATTATTCACCGAAAAACCATATCCCCCAACAGGAGTACATACAAAATGAAAGCTGTTATCACCGTTATCGGTCACGATACCGTCGGTATCCTTGCCAAGGTCAGCACCCGCTGCGCCGAACACAACGCCAACATCATCGAAGTTACCCAGTCCGTCATGGAAGACCTGTTCGCCATGGTCATGCTCGTGGACATCACGAAGATCACCGGCGAATTCACCGATCTCCAGAACGCACTCGTTGAACTCGGCGAGCAGATTGGCATGAAGATCCACGTCATGCACGAAGACATCTTCAACTCCATGCACCACATCTGAGCCGGAGGACTGCCATGCTGAACACCAAAGATATTCTCGAAACCGTCCACATGATCGACGCGGAAAACCTCGATATCCGCACGATCACGATGGGCATTTCCCTTCTCGACTGCGCGGACAGCGACATCGACGTCTCCTGCCGCAAGGTCTACGACAAGGTCTGCCGCCTCGCGGAACGTCTCGTTCCCGTGGGCTGCGAAATCGAAAAGACCTACGGTATTCCGATCATCAACAAGCGCATTTCCGTCACCCCGATCGCACTTCTGACCGCAGTTTCCGGCGGAAATCCGGTAAAATATGCGGAAACACTCGAAAAAATCAGCCAGACGGTCGGCGTAAACTTCATCGGCGGCTACTCCGCACTCGTTCACAAGGGCTTCTCCGCCGGCGACCGCGAACTGATCGAATCCATTCCGGAAGCTCTCGCCTGCACATCGCACGTCTGCTCGTCCGTGAATATCGGTTCGACAAAAGCGGGCATCAACATGGACGCGGTCGGCATGATGGGGAAAGTCGTCCGCCGTGCGGCGGAACTGACGAAGGACGACAACTGCATCGGCGCAGCGAAACTGGTCGTATTCTGCAACGCGCCGGAGGACAACCCGTTCATGGCAGGCGCGTTCCACGGCATCGGCGAACCGGACTGCGAAATCAACGTGGGCGTATCCGGCCCGGGCGTTGTGCGTCACGCACTGCAGAAGTGCCCGGACGGCGACCTGACGGAAGTTGCGGACATCATCAAGAAGACGGCGTTCAAGATCACCCGTATGGGTCAGCTCGTCGGCACGGCGGCATCGGAAAAGCTCGGCGTTCCGTTCGGCATCGTTGACCTGTCCCTCGCACCGACGCCGGCAGTCGGCGACTCGGTCGCGCACATTCTCGAAGAAATGGGTCTGGAAATCTGCGGCACGCACGGTACCACGGCAGCCCTCGCTCTGCTGAACGACGCGGTAAAGAAGGGCGGCGTCATGGCGTCCTCCCATGTCGGCGGTCTGTCGGGCGCATTCATTCCGGTATCGGAAGACGCGGGCATGATCGCGGCGGCACGTTCGCAGGATCTGTCGATCGAAAAGCTCGAAGCCATGACCGCAGTATGCTCCGTCGGTCTTGACATGATCATCATCCCGGGCGACACCCCGGCATCCACCATCTCCGCGATCATCGCGGACGAAGCGGCGATCGGCATGGTCAACAGCAAGACCACGGCCGTCCGCGTCATCCCCGCGATCGGCAAGCAGCCGGGCGAAGAACTCGAATTCGGCGGACTCCTCGGCAGCGGCCCGATCATGAAGCTCCACAACGACCGCTCCTCCGAAAAGTTCATCGCAAGAGGCGGCCGCATCCCGGCACCCATGCAGGCGCTGAAGAATTAATGTTTCCGGGGAGGACCTTTTTAAGGAAAAGGTCCTCCCCGAACCCCTCTCCAAAACCTTTTCAGGCAAAAAGAAAAGACAAAGTTGGGCGCAAATCTGCACAAACTTTGTCCTTCTTTTTTATTCAAAAAGGTTTTCGGAAGGGGTGTGGGGTAACCCTTTTCCTTAAAAACGGTTTTCCCACGAAAAACTTGA
>JBGVOJ010000642.1:0-5002 GCA_045126415.1 Eubacteriales bacterium
GGGCTTGACGCTTTTATCGACGGACATTCCCACACCACACTTGAAATGGAATCCGTTGCCGACAAAAACGGCGATGCTGTTGTCCTGACACAGACAGGTTCCTATCTGAATGCTGTCGGTAAAATGACCATCGCTGCCGACGGTACTGTCACTGCCGAGCTTCTTGAAGGTAATGAGCTGGCGGATATTGTACCTGATCCGAAAGTGGCTGCGCTTGAAAATGCATGGATCGCTGAGATCGACGCACAGCTCGGAACCGTCATCGGATACTCCGAAGTAACCTTTGATAACTTCGATGCGGACGGCAATCGCCTCGTACGGAAGCAGGAAACCAACACGGGCGATTTCACTGCCGATGCGCTTTATTATCTCTTTTAAGAAATGGGAATCGACGTTGATGCCGCGATTATGAACGGCGGCGGGGTTCGCAATACAGCAATCACAGGGGAGCTTACCTATCTGAGCTGTAAGGATATCCATACCTTCGGCAATGTAGCCTGCCTTCAGACCATCACCGGTCAGCAGCTTCTTGACGCACTCGAATGGGGATGTTCTGCTCTCACCGCGGACGGTTCCACCGAAGACGGAAGTTTTCTTCATGTTTCCGGCATCCGCTTCACACTGGATCTGACAATTCCTTCGACTGTTCAGAAAGATGAAAAAGGGATCTGGACCGGCAGTCCCACCGGGGAATACCGGGTAAAGGATGTGGAAGTACTGAACAACGAAACCGGTGTGTACGAACCGCTCGATCTGACAGCCGAATACAATCTCGCAGGCTATAATTACACGCTTCGTGAGCTCGGTGACGGATTTGCGATGTTCGGTGACGCGGTGAACGTCCTCGACTATGTCGCGGAAGACTACATGGTCCTTGCAAACTACATTCAGTCCTTCCCTGTCAATGAAGAGACCGGACTGCCGACGATCACAGCCGATGACGGATATTCGAATCTTTCCGGCAGCGGACGTATTACAATCATTACAGAAAAACCTGCAGCGGATACCAATGAGAAGATAACCGCAGGGGATGCTTATACTGTGGAAGAAGGGGACACGCTCTGGAGGCTCGCACAGAAAAATTACGGCACGGGAACAAAATGGGGGATGATTTACGAGGCGAACAAAGATACCGTAAACAATCCCGAAATGATCTTTGCCGGCCAGATTCTGGTGATTCCTGCTGCCTGACAAATCAGCAGGAATCATTGGAACTGTTTTCCACGGTGTAAATATCGCCCGTTCAAAACCATGTGCATGGCTCTGACCGGGCGATATTTTTAATTCCCGTCGAATATCTCCACCGCCGGAATTTTCATTATCCGCTGATTATTCATAGTTTGTTTGACAATCACAAAAATACCCGGAACCTTACCGCTTTTCCCGCGGCAGGGTTCCGGGTATTCGCCTTCGGAATCGGACTTACCGTATCCGGTTCTCTCTCCCGTTCAACGCTCCTGAACGGTACATTCTTTCAATAATTATTTCTACATCATTCAAAGATTTTTCTGTACCTCCCGGCGTTAATGAGCAGAGAAAATTTTACTCCTTACAGCCTTACTGTTCCAGTTCTGTCCAGTCTCTTACCGGGCGGATTGCCGTCCAGATTTCAAAACCGTTCTGCTTGCGAACATAGTAGTGGCTGTTGGTTGCTTCCTGTACGGCAAGATAATACCACTTGGCGGTATCGATATTGTCAAACCAAGTAAGCATCCTTTCCTCAAAGCCTTTTGTCCCCGGATTCAGATAACTCCCCATTGATTCGCCTCTCCCCGAGCATAAGTCTTTGGAGCTTTACATTTCATCAAAAAATTCTGTTTACTTCAATTTTCTCTCTTTCACCATACATTCCTTGTCCCAGAATGCAATTTCGTATATCCGGATTTCTTTAAATCTGTACCGCCGCAGAACGGCTGTGCAGTCCCTCTCCTCGATCTGCCGCAGAGCTTCGTCACACAGCTCTTCCATATTTCCGTCACGGCAGTTCTTGATTTCGATCACAATTCCGTGGCTTTTATCGAGTGCTTCGATCAGAATATCGTTCCGTCCTTTTCCGGTTTCGCGGTTCGACGTGACGTTCCAGTCCCGGCACGGGAGAAGAAGAGCGAGCAGGAATCCGTGGTAGAACGATTCGTAGGCATCATGGTAGCTGATGCAGTCGATCAGCTGTTCGTCAAGGATGTTCTTGATGATGCCGGTATCACCGTTTTTGAAGGCATCGTACAGTTCCGAGAGAACCTCCGTATTCGCTGCGGATTTCTCCTTGAACCACGCCATGACCTGTTGGACGAAGATCCGCTGCACTTCCTTGTTCGGCAGACGGAGGTAGTATTCCGTCAGTTCACTGTCCTCGACTTCTTCTGTAAAGGTAAGATAACCCGTCATGAACAGCAGGCTCCAGATGTTCTCCATGCTGTCGTAGATTTCGTTGTAGGTAAGCTGTTCGTTGATAACCTTGCGGATCGGTTCGCCTGCGATGAGTTTTTCAATCTGCATCTGCTCCGTTCCGCGAGGCGCACGTTCGATGAGCGTTTTGATGAAAGCGTTGCCGCTGGTGTTCATCCAGTAGGTTTTCGGCTTCAGTTTCGGATTTGCCTGCACGTCATAGCAGTAGTTGATGACATCCCACGGACAGTAGATTTCTTCGTTCCCGAAGTGGTAGCCGTCATACCATTCCTTTACGACCGGCTTTTTGTCAGTCAGGTTATAGTACGCAAGTAGCTCATCCACTTCCGATTCCGTGAAGCCGAAGCATTCATCATAGCTTACATCTGTAATGGAGTGAACTTTGAGATTGTTCAGTCCGGTGAAAATGCTTTCCTTGGAAATCCGCAGACATCCGGTCAGTACGGCGAACTGGAGGTAAGGGTTCGTCTTGAGTGCCTGTCCGAACATCGAACGGATGTAGGACACCATTTCGTCATAGTAGCCGTTCAGATGCGCGTGATTCAGCGGAACATCGTATTCGTCGATCAAAAGGATGGCTTTTGCATTGTAAACACTCGACAGAATTCCCGAAAAATTCTGCAGCGCATTCATAATGTCCTGCATTGCCGGTGTCCCAAATGCCAACTTTTCCAATAATGCACGATCCTCTTCGCCGAAACATTCACGGCCATGCTGATGTAAAATGTCCCTTGCCGTTCGCCCAATGACTGTCCGCATCTGCTCACAGGCCCCCTGGAACGTAGGCGCGACAATATCCTTGAAGGAAACAAACACCGTGGGATATTTGCCCATGTACGCATCGCAAATCGACTGTTCTTCCGTGATCGCCAGTCCGTCGAAGATGGATTTATCCCCGATGACGCTGAAATATTCGTTCAGCATACTCATCGTGAGAGTCTTCCCGAACCGACGCGGACGGGTGAACAGGTGGACATATCCACCGGAACTCACGATTTCTTTAATAATGAAGGTTTTATCAACATAATATGCGTTATCTTCCCTTAATCTGCGGAATAAATCTGTCCCGATCGGAAGCGGCTTCAGAGACATTGCGTTCACCTCGATGTATCATATCTTCACACTTACATTATAACACAAATGATATATTATATCAAGTATCTCTCGTTCTACCATCCAATCTCGCTTTCTTTTCAACTTTCCTCAATTTTACCGGTATCATTCACACTGTCCACACCGCTTCCCTGTCTCAATCATCGCTTTCATCCACCGAAGCACCTTTATTTCTTCCAATGTCATCAGTGACGGGTCGCCTTCACGGATGCGCATAGTGCGGCGGATCTCCTTCGGGATGACGACACGGCCGAGGTCGTCGATGCGGCGTACAATTCCGGTTGCTTTCATTTTCATGATTCTCCTTTTTCATACATTTTTGCCTGCGACTTTATTGTCTGCAATTTCCGCCGGATTATACGACAGAGGCGATGCACACGATTTAGTGCTTTCTGGATGTATCCGCGGAACGGCTTGAAAAAACAGGCAGGAGACAGACAGAGTTCTGCTGCTCCTCATTGTCTTTCCGGGAATAATTAATCTGCAATATATCCGAATACTCAGTGACTTTCTGTGACATCGGCAAACTGCGATGTTGTACCGTCTGCGTCAAAGCCGAATACATTTGCCATGATCTTGAACGCTTCCGCTCCGGTGATCTTTTCTCCGATGTAAATATCGCCCGGTCAAAACCATGTGCATGGCTCTGACCGGGTGATATTTTTTAATTCCCATCGAATATCCCCGCCGCCGGAAATTGACACAGTGCTGGAAATATTCAGACCCGCAACGTCAAACTGCGTTTTTGTATTTTCCGGGGATTACCCGACAATATCCGTGATGAAGCGTTCAAGCTTCTTGGAAAGTCCCTTTCCGATCTTTTCGCAGTGGGATACAACCGTATCGCTCCGCGGGAGGAAGATGTTCTGCGTGAACGTATTCTTGGTGTCCGCCGACCAGACGCCGGTTCCGAGATCGTAGAACGATGTCGCGAACACGATTTCCATCATTTCGGAGGAATCTTCGCTGCGCGCAACCTTGGTCATCAGAACCTGATCGATATACGCGGGAATGGATTCCACGAAGGAATAGTAGCCGAATGCGTCAAGAAGGACTGCGGTTTTGTGCTGCGCTTCTTCGCCGAGGGTCTTCGGCAGAATCGTCTGCGCACCGCCTTCGACCAGAGAATAATACTGTTCCTGTTCGACAGTGTACTTCGGGCTGGGAACAATACCGATGTTGAATTCGATATCACGCATCCGTGCCGCTTCGCCGACGTATGCCGCGATGAACAGCGCACGGTTGTTGTAGAAAATCGGAGATTCCGCACCGCCGCCGATGTCGTTGGTACCGCTGGTGTAGATGTCGTTGCCCGAATTGAGCTGGACAAATTTGCTGACTGCCGTGAGCGCGTATTCGCTGCCGGGGATCGCAAAATACAGGTCACCGTTTTCGTCGCGGTCGATATACTTGATGTTCGCGCCGGCGAGAAGTGCACTGTAATGGCGGGTCACGGAGCTGACGATCCCGTACTGGTCATTGC
>JBGVOJ010000643.1:0-6300 GCA_045126415.1 Eubacteriales bacterium
TAATAACCTTCGCATGTGCAAAAGGAAAAAGTACCGGCACGGCGGGAACGGTCCTCTGCGAAGCTCCGCACGAACGTTCTGAAATTCAGAAATTGAGAAATTGGAGAACAAGAAAATGAACAAGCTCGAAATTTTTGCAAATGAGCAGCTCGGCGAATGCCCCCACAAGTTCAACGTAGGTGATACCATCCGCGTTCACAACAAGATCAAGGAAGGCGCTCGTGAAAGAATCCAGCTTTTTGAAGGCACCGTTATCGCAAGACATGGCGGCGGCGTTGGCGAAACCTTTACTGTTCGCCGCGTAGCATATGGTGTAGGCGTAGAAAAGACCTTCCCGCTCCACTCCCCCAACGTAGCTAAGGTTGAAGTTATCCGTCACGGTAAGGTTCGCCGTGCGAAGCTGTACTACCTCCGCGACAGAGTTGGTAAGAGCTCCAAGGTTAAGGAACTCATCGAAAAGTAATTCGAAAACTGCAGAAAATTTCCCCGTGGACGAAGTCCGCGGGGATTTTTTTGTTATTCTTTCTATTATGTTGAGTATTTACGCAAGCTGCCGCAGGACTTCACCGATATCCTCAAATTCCAGCCGCAGGACGATCACTTCCTCCGTCAGCCGGTTCACGGGAATTTTGGAAATCCGCAGATATTTCCGCTGTACATCCGCGCTCCCGCCGAAGAACGACGGCAGATATTCCACCGACGCGCGGACTTCTTCCATCGTATTCAGCACCACCGCGCGCACCGGCTTCACCGTCAGCGGACGCATCAGCACCGCCAAACTCTGCGGCGTTGCGGGCAGATGGACGTACAGACAGTTCCCTTTCCGCGTCATGCTGTACGGGATATCCTTATGATACACGAATTCCGCGCCTATATAGCTTTCGCAGACCTTTTTATACCATGTCCCGACCGCACGGACGGATTCCGCCGCCGCTTCGGGAATGCTTCCGTCCGGCTTCGGGCCGACGTTCAGCAGATAATTCCCGCCCTTGGTCATGATTTTGTCCACCGACTCCATGAGAAAACGGTGGGTATAATAATCCTCGTCCGCACGGTAACCCCACGACTGCACGCCGACCGACTGGCACGCTTCCGTCAGTCCCGTGAACGGTTCGGACGGTACGGTGCGTTCGGGGGTACTGTAGTCGCCCTTGGAGTAGCCGCGGTCGTTGATGAGGATATCCGGCTGCAGCGAACGGACGTATTCGTTGACCGATTCGTCCGTCACGTCCGCGGGAATATCCCAGAACAGTGCGTCGATTTTTCCGTAGTTCGTCAGCAATTCGCCGATCTGTGCCTTGAGGTATTGTTTGTAGCGTTCTTCATCCGGCGTATCACCTTCGTTCGGTCCGGGCAGACGGTGATGCCGTCCGTCGTTGACCGAAAACGGGCAGTGCCAGTCGGGAAGGGAGTAGTACAGCGCGAGCTTCATGCCGTACTTCGCGCATCCGTCCGCCAGCTCCCGCACGAGGTCACGGCCGGTATAGTGCGTGACGGAATAGTCCGTGTACGCGGTGTCCCACAGGCAGAAGCCGTCGTGATGCTTGGTCGTGAAGCAGACGTAGGTCATGCCCGCGTCCCGCGCGAGGGACAGCCACCTGTCCACGCAGTCCGGCGCGGGAAGAAAGCGTCCGGCATAACGGACATACTCGTCCTTCGGAATGCCGCGCCGCCACTGTTCCTGTTCGTGCCATCCGCCGACGGCATAGATGCCGTAATGGAGGAAAAGACCGAACCGGTCGTCCTGAAACAGCATAAAAACCTCCGTTTGTCAGCCGTTTTTCCTTGCGGTGATGTACCAGCGTTCGCAGGTTTCGCCGGGAACTTCGAAATCGTATCCAGCCGAGACGTTCACAAGCTCCAGTCCGCAGGATTCGAGTGCGTTTCTGATCGAACGCAGACCGTAAGCGCGTTCGCGTTCCTCGCCGTCGGTGCGTTCCCACGTACCGTCTTCGTTTTCCTCGTACACGGTGAGGTAGAACGTGACTACGTCACCTTTTTTATTGAGGCGGTTCCGCCAGCAGCACATGACGCCGTCGTCCTCGAGGATGTAGTCACGGTCGGCGTAGGTGGTTTTGAATTTATAGGGGGTATTCAGGTCGAACATAAACAGCCCGCCCGGATTAAGATAGTTTGCAACGAGAGAGAAGCAGGCGAGCAGATCCTCGCGGTCGGTGAGGTGGTTGATTCCGTCGAGGCAGCAGACGATGTGGTCGACGGTGCCGTACAGTTCGAAGGAACACATATCGCCGCAAAGGAAGAGGATGTTGTAGGGGCCCGCGTCTCTGGCACGTGCGTCGGCTTCCGCGAGCATATCTTCGGAGAGGTCGAGCGCAGTCATGTCATAGCCGCGTTTCGCAAGTTCGAGGGTCATCGTCCCCGTACCGCAGCCGAGGTCAAGGATGGACGCGCCGGACTTTTTTTCCGAAAAGAGTTCGATGCAGGCTTCGAGAAAATCCGCCCACGCGGTGTAGTCCACGGTATCGTTCAGCCGGTCGTAGACCGGCGCGAGTGCGCTGTAGCCGTCAGCCATTGGTGCCGTCCTCCGTTTTTTCCTCCATCTTCACAGGCGGTTCCACGCCCGCTTCGTCGAGACGGCGCAGAACTTCGCTGTAGCCGTCGCTGCCGTACTTCAGGCAGCGGTTGATGCGGCTGATGGTGGCGGTGCTGAGCCCGGTTTTTTCGGTAATTTCGGTATAGACGCGGTTTTCGGCGAGCATTTTCGCGCCGCACATCCGCTTTGCCATTTCCGAAACCTCTTTAATGGTACACAAATCGTCAAAAAAATTATAGCAGTCGTCAAGCGACTCCAGAGAAAGGATCGCCCGGAACAGGTAATCCTTCATTTCGTCCCGTTTCTGATGCGCCATAGGTCCTCCGTTGGGTTTTGTGGGATTTTCTTGGGGAAACCTTTTTTTCGAAAAAGGTTTCCCCAAACTCCTTCCAAAAAACTTCAAACAAATAGATATACAGAGTACAGTGCAGATTTAAAGTTCTTGGGGGATTCCGTCCTTGAGATAGTGGTTCTATTATACCGTATCGGTTTAATAAAGTAAAGTGGTGAATTGTAAAAATCGGAGTGGATTTGGCGTTTTTCTTCATTTTATAAATCCGTCTGCTGTAATTTTATAAATTCCGGAATTCCTCTTGTTCTTATGTTCGCTTTATGCTATAATGTGTAATAGAAATTTATGCAAAGGAGTAATCCCATGCCTCTTAACATTCCCGATTATTATCAGAATCCGAACGAACTGCATATCGGATGCGAAGAACCCCGTGCGTACTTCATTCCGTTCCAGTCCGCAGCGGCTGCCGAAAAGGCCGCGAAGAACGTGAACCGCAGCACGAGCAAGTACTTCAAGTCCCTCTGCGGCGAATGGAAGTTCAAGTTCTTCACGAACCTCTACAGCGTCAAGACCATCGACGAAGCACAGGACGGTTTTGACAAGATGACCGTTCCGATGAACTGGCAGATGGCACTCGACCGCGGCTACGATGTTCCGAACTACACCAACGTCAACTACCCGATTCCCGTGGACCCGCCGTACGTTCCCGACGAAAATCCCTGCGCTCTCTACGTTCGCGACTTCACCGTTCCGGCGTCCATGAAGGGAAAGAAGGCGTACCTCAACTTCGAAGGCGTTGACTCCGCATTCTATGTATGGGTCAACGATCAGTTCGTTGCGTACAGCCAGGTTTCCCACCTTTCCACCGAAATCGACGTGACCGACGTTCTCGTCGACGGAAAGAACACCGTCAAGGTTCTTGTTCTCAAGTGGTCCGACGGTTCCTACCTCGAAGACCAGGATATGTGGCGTATGTCCGGTATCTTCCGTGAAGTTTACCTCCTGTTCCGCGAACCCGTTCACATCCGCGACATCTTCGTGAAGTGCGCGCTCGACGACACGTTTGTCAATGCAGACTTTACCGCAGAACTCGACATTACCGGCGCAGCTGACGTTGCGTGGAAGCTCGCTTCTCCGTGCGGATGCACCGTTGCCGAAGGCACCGCTGCCATCGACGGCAAGGGCGTCATCACCATCCCCACCATCGAAAACGTCAAGCTCTGGTCGGACGAAATCCCGAATCTCTATCTGCTCACGCTGACCTGCGGCGCGGAATCCGTTGCCCTTCTCATCGGCGCAAGACGCATTGAAATTGTCAATAAGTGCATCCTTATCAATGGCAAGAAGGTCAAGTCCAAGGGTGTCAACCGCCACGACAGCCACCACCTCCTCGGCCACGCAACTCCTCTCGAACACATGAAGCGCGACCTCATGATCATGAAGGCGCACAACGTCAACATGGTCCGTACCTCCCACTACCCGAACGACCCGAGATTCACCTCTCTCTGTGACATCTACGGTCTTTATGTCTGCGACGAAACCGACATCGAAACCCACGGTATGCACCCGTGGAACGGTCTGTCCGACAATCCGGAATGGGAAAAGGCGTACGTTGACCGCGCACAGAGAATGGTCGAACGCGACAAGAACCATCCGTGCATCATCTTCTGGTCCCTCGGCAACGAATCCGGTCTCGGCCGCAACCATGCCGCGATGACCGCATGGATCAAGTCCCGCGACACCTCCCGTCTCGTTCACTACGAAGGCGCACACATGGGCTACAACAACGGCGAACATAAGACAGATACCACCGATATCGAAAGCCGTATGTACCCGGCGGCACAGTGGTGCAGCGAATACTGCGAAGACGACAAATACGTTCAGCCGCTCTTCCTCTGCGAATACTGCCACGCGATGGGCAACGGCCCCGGAGACCTCCGCGAATACTGGGAATCCATCGAATCCCACGACGAATTCTTCGGCGGATGCGTCTGGGAATTCATCGACCACAGCGTTGCGATCAACGACAAGTACGGCGACCCGTCCTTCACCTACGGCGGCGACTTCGGCGACTTCCCGAACGACGGCAACTTCTGCGTGGACGGTCTCGTCTATCCCGACCGCCGCGTACATACCGGTCTTCTCGAACTCAAGCAGGCAATCATGCCCGTAGCTGTCCGTGAAATTGCGCCCGGCAAGGTTGCGGTCAAGTCCAGACGTTACTTCAAGTGCCTCTGCGATATCTCCATGGCATGGAGTGTCAAGCTCGACGGCCGTGTCATCAAGTCCGGCGTACAGCCGTCTCTGGCAATCGCTCCGCAGGAAGAAGCGGAATACACCTTCTTTGACGAAGTTCCGCAGGGCGGCATCGTAACCCTCGACCTGTCCTTCCGTCAGAATGTTCCGACCGAATGGGCGGAAGCCGGCTACGAAGTCGGTATGGCACAGTTTGTTTACGAAGAAGGCGTGGAAACCGTTGCTGCGGACGAACCGCTGTACCCCGTGACCGTGGACGAATGCAGACTGTACTACAAGGTTGCCGTCGGCGACACCATGTACAAGATCAACAAGCACACCGGCTGCATCGACCACATCATCGACAACGGCGAAGACCTCATTACGAAGCCGGTTGTCCCGGAAATCTGGCGTGCGCCCACCGACAACGACCGCAACGTCCGCTGGGACTGGCAGAGAAACGGCTTCGACAAGGCGGAAATCAAGTGCTACTCCTGCGAACTGGTCGAATCCACCGCAGAAAAGGCAGTCATCCTTGCGAAGATTTCTCTCGGATGCGCGCCGCACTCCGTCATCCTGCACGCCGACGTGACCTACACCGTCAAGTACGGCATGGGCATCGAAGCGAAGTTTGACGTACAGTGGAGAGAACGCGACCGTGAAAAGGATCACACCTTCTACCCGCGTTTCGGCGTAAGACTGACCATGCCGGAAGGCGCGGAACAGATGAAGTACTTCGGCTACGGTCCGATGGAAAGCTACTGCGACAAGAACCTCGCGGCGAAGCTCGGCGAATACGCGTCCACCGTCACCGAAAACTACGAACCCTACGTCTTCCCGCAGGAAAACAGCTCCCACTGGAACTGCCGCTGGGCGGATGTACACACCGTAGCGGGTCACGGCTTCCTGTTCACCGCAGACGCACCGTTCTCCTTTAACGCGTCCCACTATTCTCCCGAACAGCTCACGAAGAAGCGCCACCACTACGAACTCGAACGCGAGCCGGAAACGACGGTCATCATCGACTGCCGCCAGTCCGGTATCGGCTCGAACTCCTGCGGTCCCGCACTTCTGGACAAGTACCGCTTCATGGAAGACAAGTTCACCTGCGCCGTCCGCATTGCTCCCGTTTTCGCAAACGAAGTCAATCCGTACGACGAAATCAGAAAAGAATATTAAGTGATATTTTCTGGGGGGGGGGGGGGGGGGGGGGGGGGGG
>JBGVOJ010000644.1:0-2862 GCA_045126415.1 Eubacteriales bacterium
TAATCACTCCGTCCCGGCAGATATCCGCAATGTATCCGTTTACTGGTATTTCATGGTACTTCGGGTCTTCCTCAAAGTACCTTTTCATCATGATATGGAGTTTTTTTTCTTTGTATGTACCGATATTGTATCTTTGGTGCATGTCTAATGTTGAATCATACACGATTTTATAAAACAGTGCTTTGTTGATCTCCATGAATCATTGATATTTTACTTTCAGCCATTCAAGCAGGGCATCGATTTCTTCATTGCTGAAATCCTTCTCACGATACAGGGAATCCAGAAGATTCACAAAAGAACCGCTGTGATATTTTGCGATAAACTGTTCGGTTACTTGAGAAAGATAAAATTCGCGATTCGCGACAGGTGTATAAAACCGTTCTTTTCCTTTTTTGCAGGATGTGATAAATCCACGGTTTTCCAGTCTGACCAAAAATGATATCAAAGTAGGAGCTTTCCAGCCTTTTTCATTTCCGATTACTTTCATAAGATAATTTGTCGTCATGGGCGCTTCCCCATCCCAGACAGCCTGCATAACTTCAAATTCCGCCTCAGGAAGACGCACACTATAATCGACATCTGCATAAATTGCGTTGTTTGCCTGTTCCGAAGAAGGAACCGTCGTATCGAGTTTCATGTAATTTCACTCCTTTGCAGATATTCATCCATATTCTTATTATACATCCGCCTAAGTTATTTGTCAAGTTCAAAAGTCAAGATTTTTATCTTTTGTACCAAGCAGATTCTTTTACAAAATAATATTAAATATACATATTAATAATTTAATATTGACATTTTCCAAATTATTGGTTATAATATAAGCAATATCATAACTATATTCATCACCTGCTGTACAAATTGCAGATAATAAGCTCGTTTTTTTATTATCTGACAGAACGAGAGGATTGTGGTAAATGAATAACATCACATTAAAAAGTATAAAATGCGAGAGCATCAAGTCTATTTTCTCCTCCATTGCCGACGCGGAAAAGATCAGCCGCGCCGAAATTTCGGCAAAAACGGATCTGAGCCTTGTTACTGTGGGAAAAGTCGCGGATGCTCTGCTTGATATGAATATTGTATGTCAGGTAAAAGAAGTGAAGCCTCAAGCCGGAAGGCGGGCAGGCCTTCTTGGTGTAAATCCGGACAAATTCGCAGTCATTCTGGATATTACTTCCTACGATTTCCGGGTTTCTGTTCTGGATCTTCGTCTGCATATGGTTGAAAAATATATTTTCAACAACAAGCATGACGCATCCTATGAAGAGAACCTGAACGGATTCTTCTACGATGCCGCGATGTATATTGACAGGAAATACAATTTTGACAACTGTTTCGGAATCGGAGTCTCCTGTCCAGGTCCTTACAATGAAAGCCTGGATTCCGTACATACCCCACGGATCCCGGAACTGCGCAGCTTAAAACTCAAGGAAATCCTGCGAAGATATTTCAAGAATCTTCCCCTGCTGATCGATTCCCATATCAATGCTGCCGCCCGTTCGAATATTCTTCATGTCGAAGATTATGAAGAAAAAAATATTGTTTACTGGTATGTCGGGACACGGAATGTCTGCGGTGCTTTTATGGTCAAAGGGGAAATCACACTCGGACGTGAGCACATGGCGTGTGAATTCGGGAAAATGGTTGACCGCAGCGGCCTTACACTGGAAGAACGGATCAGCCTGTCCCATACACCGGAAGATTTTGCAACGGCTTTGACACAGCCGATGTACACCATCATCAAAGTTCTGAATCCCCATACCTTTATTATTGAATGTGATATTCCGCATACATACGATGAGATTCTTCCTCTCCTGAAGGCTCGTCTGATCCGTGAATTCAAATATAATGAATCGGAGTTTCCGGAATTTTATAAGGCATGCTGTAAATTCCGGAATTCTCACCGCGGTCTGACCATGGGTCTTCGGGACATGTGGATCGATAAGTTGGTTTTCGGTAATAATTACTAAGTTCAAAATCTATAACACTGGAGTTTGTATATGAAAAAATATCCCCTTCTGATACGTCCCGTTTCCAAAGAAATTTTATGGGGCGGCGATAAACTGAAAAAAGAATATGCAAAGACTGCACCGTTTGATAAAATTGCGGAATCCTGGGAACTCACAGTTCGTGATGACGGAATGAGTGTGATCGCAAACGGTGAATATTCCGGTATGGAATTGAAGCGCTATATCACGCTCGGAAAAACCGATGTTCTTGGTAGCAACTGCAAAAAATACGATCGTTTTCCACTTCTGATTAAATTCATTGACGCAGCCGACAATCTGTCCGTTCAGGTTCATCCGGATGACACCTATGCTCTGCCGAACGAAAATGAATTCGGAAAGACGGAAATGTGGTACATCATGGACGCCGAGCCCGGGGCAAAACTTGTGTATGGGCTTGCTGAAGGTTGCACCATTGAAGAATTTGCGGATGCTGTGGCAAACGGTACTGTAGAAGAAAAACTCAATTATGTAGAAGTTCATCGGGGCGAAGTCTACTTCATTCCTTCTGGACAAGTCCATGCGGTCGGTGCGGGGATCCTGATTGCCGAAATTCAGCAGAACTCCAATATCACTTATCGGGTATATGACTATAATCGTCGGCAAGCGGATGGTTCCCTGCGCCAGCTTCATACCGCCAAAGCGTTGGATGTCATCAAAATCCGAACCGAAGATGAAATTGAAAAGATCCGTCTTTCGGAAGCTGCCGGCAAATCGAACTGCAAAACACTTTGTGCATGTGAATATTTCACGTCCAAGAAATATACAACCTCAAAAGAAAATGTGGCTGTTATTCATGTGGATGATACCAGCTTCGTCTCGGTGCTTGTACTCGAATCGGACAATGGGCATCTGG
>JBGVOJ010000645.1:0-2019 GCA_045126415.1 Eubacteriales bacterium
ACAGCCGTATGTAGTTGAGGTTGATGAAATTGTTGTTGATGAAGTGCTGGATCATGTAGATGCTCCGGTCGGGGTGATCGCCGAACAGGATGTACGCTTCGCGGAAGGATTTGAACAGGTTGACAATGGAAATCACCAGAATAAACAGCGTGTGCGGCGCGATCAGCGGGAGGGTGAGCCGGGTGACTTTCGTGAAGCCGCCCGCACCGTCGATGTCCGCCGCTTCGTAGTATTCCTTCGGGATGGAATTCAGTGCGGCGAGAAACAGGACGATGTTGTAGCCGGTATTCTTCCAGAGATAGAGGATCAGCAGAACGAGAAAGGCGTGTTCGCCCATCCAGTCCTGCGCCGGTGCGCCGAGGGATTCGAGAAACCGGTTGAGGATACCGAGGTCCCCAAAGACGATCTGGAAAAAGAGGACGACCGACGACACCGGAAGCACCAGCGGAAAGACGAACACGGTGCGGAACAGGGCGTATTTTTTCAGATTGCGGTGGAGAAGAAGCGCGATACCGAGGGACAGGAGAAAAATACACGGCAGGGCGGCACCGAAAAAGCGGAAGGTATTCTCCGCGGCGAGACGGAAGGCGGAACTGGCGAAAACGTCCGCGTAGTTTTTCAACCCGACGAAGGCGGACGAACCCATGTTTTCCGAGAAGGACATCCGCAGGGTGATGCAGAACGGGATCACGAAGAAGACCGCCATGCCGACGATTGCGGGGAGACAGAACAGGAATCCGGTGATGGAGTCCTTTGTCCGCAGGGAGAGACGGTGGTATTTCATGAGTTATTCATCCTTGTAGAGTTCAAGTGTATTTTTGAGATTGTCATAGCAGTCATCAAAGGAGCGTTTTCCGGCAAGATACGGAGACATTTCCAGTTTCAGATAGCGGCGGATAATGGATGGGCTGACAAATGCGCGTGTGATATTCTGGAATTTCTCAATCAGCGGTTCGTAATCTTCTTCGGCTACATTAAGCTCCAATGCGCGGTTCCGTTCTACGCTTGATGCAAAGTTTTTGCGGATGGATTCAAGATGAATGGGCATACCGAGGAATACATTTGAGCCGTACTGGATATCTTCTGAAAGAAGAATTTTCAGAAGACGGTAAGCGTTGAGCTTATTGGAAGATCCTTCGGGAATTGCCGCCGAAGTCATGAGGTTTGCGGTCGTTCCGCCGTACGGATCGGGAACCAGTGTCAGATACGGTGTTTCGTTTCCGAAATTTTTTATTGCGGCAGAGTCATTTACCATGAGAAAACTGTTTGTGGGATAAGACCGGAACATATATTTACGGTTGATGAAAGAACTCAGTGCTCCATCCACTGCCGGTTCGCCTGCATTCGGATTGTAGTAGAGCTTGCTGACATCTGCGAGCTTATTCAGTGCCTCTTTATCCATCGTGATTGTGTTCGCAGCATAATCAATGAAATTCAGACCGCTGAGATCGTACAGGTCAATCAAAAAACCTGCTCCCGCGTCAAAGTCGAAAAGCGCGGAATCCGGATTGTTGTTTTTGAATGCGGCACAGGCATCAAGAAATCCTTCATAGGTATCGAGCTGTTCCGGTTTGATTCCGCTTTCTTCAAGGATTTCCACCGTTGTCAGTACAACAGGCATCTTAACCTGTATGGGAACCATATATTGTCTGCCCTCAATCTGACTGCCGGTGAATACACCCTGAATATACTCATCAAAGCGGAATTCTTCATCATTATGCAGATAGGGGTTGAGGTCAGTGAACACGCCGGTAGTCATCGTTTTGTAGATGTCCGGCAGTTCAATACCATATGAAAAAACAAGGTCAGGACCAGTACCTGCGGGGATTTCGGTACGGAGAAGATTTTCATGTTCGGCTTCACTGAGTACGCGATAATCCACGTTAATGTGCGGATACATCTCTTCAAAAATCTTGATTGCCGGATTCATCGTTTGATTGAGCATACCGGATGAATAAACAACGAGCGTGTCTGTTTCTTCCGGAAATACAAAATCGGAGTAATCCGGTTCGGTTTCGG
>JBGVOJ010000646.1:0-4195 GCA_045126415.1 Eubacteriales bacterium
CCGCCGAGGTCTTCGAGCATCTTCCCGAGCTGGAAACGGTCGCCCGTCGTCCGGCGGACGGTGCGCGTGTTCGCGTCAAACTGGATGACACCCCACTGGTTCATCGGGGATTCTTCGCCCGCGCCGATGTCAAATACCACGCGGTTGTCACGGACGGTGTGCGGGTAGATCGCCGGATCGATGAAAACGTCCACGGTGTCTTCGCCGACTGCCGTTACGATGCCTTCGGAAACGAGCGGCTTTTCCCAGTCGATGATGAAGTCCTTCATCACGACATTTTCGCAGTTCAGAAGGGTGACAGCCTGCATCTGCCCTTCGTACAGCAGGCGGGTCTTTTGCCCGACGAGACGGACATTTTTCATGTTTTCGAGGATCATCCCGAGCTTGCGCTGCGGAAGAACATCGGTGTTCGACAGGCGCAGGTCGCGGAAGATTTTCGGAGAGAAGCGGTAATCTCCGGCTTCGAACACGAATTCGGTGTCGGTCGGGTACTTTGCAAACAGTTCGGCAAGCGCGAGAGTACAGTCGGTACCCGGAACGATGCCGTGGTCTTTTAAGTAAATCTGAGTCATAGAAACCTCACATGGTATATATTTATTGAAGAAAAAAATGTTTATCCGGCAAAGAAAGCCGCGCGGGTACGGAGAAAATCACGGAAATCCTCAATATTCCCTTCGGTCAGATCCTTTTTCACAAGAATTCTTGTGCCGGATTCCGTGATCAGAAGAAAGACATCTTCCGATTCAAAGACGCTGCTTCCGTCTGCTGAACAGTCGGTTTCTGTAAATGCGATCTCACCGGATGCTTCCGCAAGTGCCGCGTATTCTTCGAGAAGCTGGGAGGCGGCACGGTCATAGCGCGGATCGCGGCATTTTTCTTTCTTTTTCTTCCGGCTCCGCCACAGGCCGCCGATTCCGCTTCCAACGGCGAGTGCTCCCATGAACAGCGGCCCCGTCAGCTCCTGCGGCTTCATGAGCCCCGGAACAAACAGAAAAATTCCGAGCAGAAGGCAGATCACGCTCAGGATTTTTGTACGGATTCTGCGGTGTTTCAGTTCTTTTTTGGATGCTTTCGGTACGGAATTCAGCCGGTCGGTCAGTTTCCAGAGCTGCGGGTACTTTTCCCGCGATACGGTCTGCACAGCCTGTTCGAGGAGTTCGCTTACCTGCGGGATAAGGATGTCCGCGTCCGGTGGGGTGACGCGGAACAGATAGGATCGATCCATAACAGTCTCCTTGATGATATTTTTAGATGATAGTCAGCCGCGCAGCTCCGTCGGGCAGAATTCCGCCGCCGCGTCACACATCGCCTGCATTTCTTCTTTCGGAACAGCGGACAATTCGTCCGCGATCAGTTCTCCCGAATCCTTGAAATACTGCAGGAAATACCGCTTTGCACCGGCAATGGACTGCGCCAGTTCCCGGATTCGTCCGACCGTGTGGAATTCCCGCACGACCGTTGTGCGGAATTCGTAATCCACGCTTCCGTCCATCAGCAGGGCAATGCTTTCTTTGATCGGCGTAACATCAAACTCAGGCAGACCGACCGTCTCCGGATAATACGGGAAGGCATTCTTCACGTCCATAGCGACATAATTGACCAGCCTGTCCCGCAGAAGTTCCGCGAGCGCGTCCGGACGTGTCCCGTTGGTGTCGAGCTTGACGGCATACCCCAGTTCCCGTACCGCCGAAAGAAATTCCCGCAGTTCACGGACGTGCAGCAGCGGTTCTCCGCCGGTAATGCAGATGCCGTCGAGCAGTCCCGCACGTTTCTTGAGAAAAGCAAGGATTTCTTCACCGGAAAGGGAAGTTCCGTCCCGTTTTTCCGGCAGAACCAGACGGGCGTTATGGCAGTACGGACAGCGCAGATTACATCCGTCCGTGAAAACCGTGCAGGCAGTTTTTCCCGGATAGTCGAGCAGGGTCAGTTTCTGTATTCCGGCAAAGTTCATCGTTCCGTCCCTTTTTCAGCAATAATTTCATCCAGAATTTCCGCCATCGCCGCGACAAAGCGCGCGCACGGACGTTTTTTATAATATTCGGCTGTCCGCGCGTCCGGCACGGGATTCGTGTCGTTCGCGATGCCTTTCAGCAGGTCGCGGCAGATGATCGTGCCGTACTTCGCCTTGAAACGGTCGGCAATATCCTGAATGAGCTTGTAGTGCGCCGCTTTCACTTTGTCATTGTCCGTTTCGTCGTAGCCCCAGAGCACGCCCGCGACCATGGCCGCGCCGCTCATGGTTCCGCAGACCTCGCGCAGACGTCCGAGACCGCC
Organism: Eubacteriales bacterium; assembly: GCA_045126415.1. Classification (GTDB taxonomy): domain Bacteria; phylum Bacillota; class Clostridia; order Oscillospirales; family CAG-272; genus UMGS1696. Next base: position 2,275 of record JBGVOJ010000646.1, read on the forward strand.
GCCGAACGAGGACGAAATCCGCATCGCGTCTTCATGGGAATAGCCGGTCAGGTCTTCATACGCGCAGAAAATCGCCTGTGCGCAGTTGCAGCCGGAGCAGAACAGCTCCTCCGCCCGTTTTGCGTGATCCGTCATTTCCGGTCCTCCTCCGTATAGCGTTTAATACCCTTCGCCGTTTCCGCGTCGTAGGGAAGTCCGAAATACTTGCCGTACACTTCACGGACTTCGTCTTCCGTCAGGAATTTTTCCGTCACGGTGTCGCCCGCAAAAATGTGGAAGATGTTCGAATCGAGCGTGATGCGTCCGTCGTCGGTCTTGATGGAGAACATTTCCGCCGACGTGAACGGGGATTCCGCCGCGTGTTCACACCAGAACGACGGCATGATGTAGTCGATGTTCAGCTGTTCTTCCTCGGTGAAGCTGTAGAAACGCCGCCACTGTCCCTTGTGGAAGTCGGAGATCATCCATCCGAAGAAGGGTTCGCGGGTGACAAGATACGTTTCGCCGTACTGCTCGCTGCGGCTGTTTTCTTCCATTAATAAGGGGAGCCGGAACGCTGACTGCCCGATGCCCGCGTCGCAGATGTACTTTTTGCCGTCGGAGGTGACCACGCCGAGGACGCGGTGACGGCGGACGGGGATTTCGGTTTCCCCACGGAGGTAGCGCGCCATATATTCGGTCACGCCGAAGCCGAGGGAACGGTACACTTCGCCGAGGAATCCGTTGATTTCGAAGCAGTACCCGCCGCGACGGTTGAGGACGATCTTTTCGTAGAGCTTATCATAATCCAGCGAGAGCGGGACTTTTTTGATGATGTCGAGATTTTCGTACGGCACGTTTTTCTGGAAGCCGTACTGGACGGCGGCAAGAGTATCGTAATCGGTCGGCAGACCGTCGGTGTAGGTCTGCCCGATCCGTTCGAAAATTTTCGTGAGCTGTTCTTTGTTATACATATGTAATAGTCCTTTCGGTTATGAAATCAGAAACGCGCCGATGCGGAGGACGGTTCCTTCCGATTCGTCCGCTTTGGTTTCCGCGAGACGTACGGTCACACGATGTTCGCCGCAGGGCAGACCTTTGGCAAAGAACGCTGCACCTGCGCGGTTGAACGATTTGCAGTAGTGATCCCAGCTGCGGATGGAGAATTCCTCACCGCCGTCCACGGAAACCAGCGCGTCGCCGGAGTCCTTTGCCAGCATCCAGTAGAACCCGCAGTTTTCGCCGGTAAATGTGAACGAGAACGTACTGTCCGGAACCGAGGCTTCAATATAGGACGGGTACCGTCCGCACAGGGATTTCCCGACGAATGTGAAGCCGTCCGCCGTGTAGGAATCCGCTGCCGTACATTCGGTCATGCAGGCGTTTTCGTACACGTTTTCACAGACCGGAGAGGGCACTGCATGTTCCTTGTACATCCCGTTTGAGCTGTCCGCCCACTGCTTCAGAAATGCCGTGATACAGTCCGTGTAGATCGCATAGCCGTCGTCGTTCGGATGGACGGTGTCGGTCGTGAATTTCAGATAATCCCCACCGGTCTTCAGCACTTCAAAGTGCAGCAGATTCCCGATGTCGATCACCGGCGTGCCGTAACGGTGCGCGATGACCGAATGAGCCGAACGCGCGGTGAACTCGCCGCCTTTTTCCAGACCGGACGTGATAGCCTGTGTTGTCGTAATGATGCACACGATGTCCGTATACGCATTGTGTTTCCGGATTTTCCGGTAAATCGCTTCTGTCTGCGAAAGAATCGCGTCATATGCCATCCAGCTGTCGTTGACAGCAAATTCGATGAACACCAGATCCGGTTCCTTCGAAAGCAGGTCAACGTCACAGCGGTACATACCGAGGTCGGAACCCGTTCCGCCGATGGCAGCCTGACTTTCGGTGTTATCCGCGTCGGGATAGTTTGTCCGGAACCAGT
>JBGVOJ010000647.1:0-2901 GCA_045126415.1 Eubacteriales bacterium
GGATCAAATACACAGCGTTCCTGCTCCTGTCCGCTCTGCTGAACTATCTCGGTGCTCTTGCGGTATCAGTTCTGTCAAAGCCACGTTACCGCCGCACCGTCATGATCCTGACTGTCTTGGTAAATCTGACCCTACCGCTTATACCATGGCTGAAAGAACGCTTTTCTGAACGCACATGGGCTTATACCGCAGGAAAAGCCTGCACATGGCTGATTTTCCTGTATTCCTACATCAAACTGGTCACAGGCAGCTTCAACCCGTTCATCTATTTTCATTTCTGAGGCCCCCCATGATAACCAAGAAAACCATCGACTGCATCAATGCAGTTTTCTTCCTTTCATTTATAATATGTGCATTTCTGTTCACGTTCCTGCGCGGGAACGAAACCTATTCGTATTATGAAAACCGCAATCTCGCCTCCATGCAAACGATGACCACAGAAGGTATGCTTGACGGAACCGACTTTTCCGCTGTCGAAACCTATCTGTCTGACCACGCACCCGGACGTAACACCGCGCTGAAAATCCGTACATGGACCGACCTGTATCTCCTGCGCCGTCCGGTCGTCAACGATACCGTGATCCTGCGGGACGAACACATCCTTCTGCCGTATACAAAGCATGAATATGACGCGGATACACTGAATCCGGCTTGGATTGGGCAGGGTGCGGAACGGATTTCTGAAACACTTGCCGGTCATGCCGAACTTACCCGAAGTTACGGCGGTTATTTCTGCTACATCGCCGTCCCGTGCCAGTATGTCCGCTACGAGGATGCCTACCCGACGTATCTGAACAACCGGCATACATACACCGAACGTTCTTCCGTGGCACTGTTCACCCGACTCGACAAAAAAATGTCCCTTACATTGATTTGCGTGAAGTCTACGAATCCACAGGAACACTTTGGGAATACAGCTCAACCATCGACAACCACTACAGCATACAGGGAGCATTTGAAGCCTATCGTGTACTGCTTGAAACGATCAACCGCGATACTTTGCGGAACCTTCCCATTCCGACCAATGAAGACTTCATTCTGTGCCAAATCGAAAATCCATATCTCGGCTCCCGCATCCGAAAACTCTGCGGACTCTGGAAAAGCGATGAACACCTGTGGAAGATGACGCCGAACGAACCTCTCCCATACCTCCGCAGCATCACAGGCGAACCGGTGGACGGAGAAGTGTATGCTCTCCCGGACAACGACTGGCAGGAAGTGTTGTACACTGCATACATGGGCGGCGACCTGTCCGAATCCCGCATCGATACCGGACGTGAGGAACTGCCGGATATCCTGATCTACGGCGACAGCTTCACAAATGCACTGGAATGTGTCCTGTGGTACAGCTTTGACACCATGTATTCCTACGACTTCCGGTATTACACCGGGCATACATTGGACGAGCTGATCCGGAAGTATCAGCCGGATGTAGTGGTATGCGTACGGGACTATCAGCAGCTTCTGCTGGAGACCGGAAACGGGAAATGATCCGGTAATGAAAAAGATCCCCCCGATGATGTACCCTATGCACATCATCGGGGGATATCTTCACTTTACTCACGTTCCATTTTCTCCTTCAGCATCTCAATCAGCTTCCGGCGTCCTCGGAAGATCCGGACACTCACATTCTTCTCGGATATTCCGAGAATTTCCGCAATCTCCCGCTCCCTGTACCCGGACACAAATTTCAGATCACAGACTTTCCGGTATGTATCGCCAAGCGCATGAATGCATTCAATCAGCTTCTGATAGCCGTCTTCCGTCATCACATAGTCCACCGGCGGACGTTCATCGCTTTCCAGTACCGGCGATATTTCGTCAAGGGAAGCGGCTTCCTCGCGGTTCCGTTTCCTGAGCCAGTCAATCGCACAGTTCCGGGTAACAATGCAGACAAAACGTTTCGTCTGCACCGCCTGTGTCAGATCGACTTTTTCCAGATTGGCGATGATTTTCAGGATCGCGTTGTGAACCACATCCTCTTCCGCCTGATACTGTCCGACATATTTCCGGGCGGTGTACATCATGATGTCAAGGTAGGTGTTGTACAGGAAGATCAGTTTTTCCTGATCCTCCTCGGATGCAATGTTGCATAGATAAAGGGCAAGTGCGTGCATGATCGGTTCCTCCGGTTCTATTGCGTCTTTCGTACAATGCGGATGAGAGTTTCCTTTACGGCAGTCAGCAGACCCGGACGGCTCCGCTTTCCTTTGCCGGAACGTTTTTTCTTCGGCTGATCCGGCGTCTGCAGATCCGCATCCGGTATATCCGCAAATTCTTCCGCAACAGCTTCGGTGAACGCCTGTTCCAGACCCGCGTTGAACATTTCATCGTCCAGTGATTTTTTTCATATTTATCCTTTCCTGTCATGGCAGACGGATCTCCAGCGTACCGCTGACCATCGTTTCATACATAATATTCTCCAGAACAAACGTCGTTGTTCCGTCGGCGTTTTCCTGTACCAGAAACCACGGTCGTTCTCTGTATGACCGGCCCTGAGTGGACAGAGTCAGTTCAAGAACATCGGAAAGTGTGCCGCGGAACACTTCGCTTTCGTATTGGCTGATGTTGTCCCATTCCGTGCGGCTGCAGCTTTTCAGAATGTCAAACAATTCACCGGACAGTTCAGCATCCGTGGTAAGATACAGCGAGGAATTATATAATCCTGCGTCAAACCATTCCGCACTTCCGTCGGATTCTGTGATATGGAAATCCTCTCCGCTGTCCCGCCGGAAGGAAACGCTCATCGATACATCGTCAATCTGCTCCGGACGGTTGTCGGCGGCTTCCCACAGGATATATTCTCTGTTGTGGATATATAATTTCGGATACTGTTCCGGCTCCACTCCTTCCGGAAGAAAACGTTCCATCGAGAAACGTACCGCATCCTCCGTGATTGTC
>JBGVOJ010000648.1:0-6863 GCA_045126415.1 Eubacteriales bacterium
TTGTCCGCATTTTGCCAAAAGTTTGCACGTACTTTTTTAATGTAACCATAATAAAAAGTTTTTGGAGAGGGTGCGGTAACCGTTTTTCCTTAAAAAAGGGTTCCCGCGAAAAACTTTATTTTTTCAGCATCATTGCCGCGCGGAGGATGCCTGCCTGCGTCTTTCCGTCGGGGATTTCTCCGTTCATGATCTGACGTACGGCTTCATCGAGGGGCAGGCGGAAGGTTTCGAGGAATTCGTCCTCATCGAGGTGCTGGTCGGTGAAGGTCAGGCCGCGTGCGAGGAACATACGGATGCGCTCGCCCATGATGGCGGGGGAGCCGTAATAGTCGCCGAGGTCGATCAGTTCAGCCGCTTCCGCGCCGGTTTCCTCGCGGAGTTCACGGCGGGCGGCGTCTTCCCAGTTTTCGCCCGGGAAATCAAGCTTGCCTGCCGGGATTTCGACTAAAATTTCGCCGACGGCGTAGCGGTACTGGCGTTCGAGGATGACGTCGCCTTCGTCGGTCACGGGGACGACGCAGACCGCGCCGATGTGCCTGACGTATTCGCGGATGGCGGAATTGCCGTCGGGGAGTTCGACGGTATCTTTATACAGCGTTACGACCTTGCCGTCGTAGAGGAGGTCGGACGCGGTCTTTTTTTCGATGAGGTTCATAAAAAACTCCGTTTCGTTTTTTCTTCATTATAGAACGAAACGGAGTTTTTGTCAATTTTTATTTTGCGTAAAGTTTTAACTTTTCCACAAGATGTCTGAAGCGTGCGTCTTCGCGGACGAAGTCGTAGCGTTTTTCTGCGCAGGTTTCCAGCAGCCACTGTGCCTGATTGTGTTCTTCCTGCCACGCGCCGCCGTCCGGAATGCCGCGTGCGAGAAGGGAGGTGAGGGTGTCCTCTTCCTTCATCGTGACGAATTCGACGGCAAGTTCTGCGGCTTTTTCGAGGTGGGAGAGGGTCTGTTCTCGGTCGCTGCGTTCCGCGTGGATTTTTGCGGATGCGAGATGGGCGATTTTCGGGTACTGGGCGTGGTAGAGATAGCGTCCGTCGTCGAAATAGAGCGCGAACATGGCGATTTCCTTTTCGTAAATCCGCAGTTTTTCGTCGTCTGTGAAGACGTCCGTGCCGTCGTCGTATTTGCTTTCCGCGAGGTCGGTGAGCTCACCGATGGAGTTGGAGAATTTGCCGAGGATGTCGTCACGTCTGGTTTCGTACTGCTTTGTGCCGGTGTAGATCTGGCAGAGCATTTCGCGGCGCGTGAAGCCTTCGGGGATGCTTTCGGCGAGTTTTATTGCATCGTCATACCGTCCGATTTCGGGATAGAGGAAGCACGCGGTCTGCACCGCGCGGCTGCGGATGGCGTCGTCCGTGCATCCGGCGAGGATTTTGTCAAGATATGTCTCCATCTGGCGGCGGTACGCGGCGAGTTCTTCCGCACCTTCGCCGTCCTTCGGGGGGCGGCACCGGAGTTCGCTGACGAGAAATTCCATCAGCCGGAAGCTGTCGGGGTACTGGCGCAGTCCGTCGCGGAGGATGTCGATGGCTTCGTACCGGCGGCCTTCCTGCGAGGTTTTGAGGGCGGTACGGTAGATTTCGTCGATTTTTTTCGCCTTGCTGTCCACGTCGATGCCGAGAAGAACGTCCGCGCTGACTTCAAACAGGTTGGCAAGCAGCGGAAGCTGGGAAATATCGGGCATCACGCGGTCGCACTCCCACTGGGAGACGGCGGATGCGGAAAGATTCAGGTATTCGGCGAGCTGCTCCTGCGTGATGTCGCGCTCGCGGCGGAGTTTTTTGATACGCTGACCGATGGTCATGGGGGATACCTCGTTTTTTTTGAATTCAGAACCGGTTCTGTTGGGGGTATTATACCGTGATTTCCGTGGGATTACAAGAGAGCGGTTCAACGGTCGGGTACAGTATGGCTTAAGTTTTGTAAGCGGGGGACACTTTTTTGAAAAAAGTTTCCTCCCGCAAAAATTGATTTCCCCGAAAATCCTCCGCCCTGCCATTGCAAATGAGAACGGGGCGTGTTATAATAGAATTTATAATAATTGTAGGAACATTTCTTTCCGGGAAAGGGGATACACATTGGAAAAAACGAACATTCGCCGGCTGATCGGCGTGATGATGCCGTTTATGATTATGGTCATTGTTCAGCGGCTGGGGATTCTTCTGTTCGGCATGGGTACTCTGCCGTCCGTGATCGGAGATACGCTTGCGTTTCTGGCGGCATCTGCGGCCGGAATCTTCTTTTTCCGGATGAGCTGCGGTGCGCAGGCACTCCGTCCCGGTTCGGTTCCCGACGCAGGGACTTCAGAAGAGGATGACCGTCCCGTTCCGCCGTTTCCGCAGAGGGATACGGTGTTCGGACGCCTCATGTATATGCTGATCGGAACCGGCGTGCTGATCGTTACGATGTATGTCGTCACGGCTGCGGCGGATACGGAGGTTGTTTCCGCATCTCCGGCAGCTTTTCCCGCGGCGGAATTTGTGTCGCTGGTGCTGATTCATCCGATCCTTGAGGAATATGTGTTCCGCTGGCTGTATTACCGGGAGCTGCGCCCGATGCAGCCGATCTTTGCCGGACTTGCGCAGGCGGTTATGTTTGCCATCGTCCACGGCTCGGTCGGCGGGATGATCTACGCGCTGTTTGCGGGGGGTGTGCTTGTATTTGTGACGGAATTTTCCGGTTCGCTGACGGCGGCCGTCGGTGCGCATATGCTTGTGAATCTGCGGTCGTTGGTGTACATGACGTGGCTGACGGACGCGGCTTTTGCGAACGCGGCGCAGATTCGGATGATTCTGGATTTCGGCGTTGTTTCGATTGGATTCGGTGCGGTGCTGATTCTGATGGTGCGGCGCGGACTGCGGGAAGTCTGGGCTGCCCGGAAGGAAGACGAAACGGAGGAAAACACGGATGACGGCGAATGATACGAATATGATCGAAGAACGAGCGCGGCTGATCGAAGAGATCGTCACGCGGTACGGCTGCCCGGTGCCGGACGGTACGGATACCGATGAATATTACATGCGTGCGGCGGTCGAGCTGGCGGACGTGGCGGCGCGGTACGGGGACGTGCCGGTCGGATGCGTGATCGTGCGCGACGGGGAGATCGTCGCGGCGGAGTGCAACGGCAGGGAAGTGTTCCATGACGCGCTGTATCACGCGGAAACGGCGGCGATTTCGTCCGCCTGCAGGAAGCTCGGCGGGTGGCGTCTGACGCGGTGCACGCTGTACGTGACGCTGGAGCCGTGTCCGATGTGCGCGGGAGCGATCTGGTGTGCGAGAGTGCCGCGGGTCGTTGCCGGAGCGAAGGATGCGAAGGCCGGCGCGGCGGGGTCGGTGATCAATATGAACGCGTATCCGCTGAATCATAAATTTGAGATGACGTTCGGGGTGCTTGAGAAGGAGTGCCGGAACGTGCTGACGGAATTTTTCAGGATGCGGCGGAAGAAATGAAGAAAGAACGAGCGATGATTTACAATAAATCCAAAACCCTTTTCGTCTCCGATCTCGACGGAACCCTGCTCACGCCGCAGGCAACCCTCCGCGACGGGGACGCCGAACGGATCAACGCACTGACCGCGCGCGGTGTGCAGATCACCTTTGCTACCGCGCGGACAATCGAATCGGCGGGGAAAATCCTCGGGGATATCCGCTTTGCTCCCGATGCGCCGCCCGTTTCGCTGATGAACGGCGTGCTGGCGTGCGATATGGCGAGCCGGCATTATGTCGATTCCGCGAAGTTTTCCGCAGGATGTGCGCGCGAAATTCTGCGCTGTATGAAGGAATCGGATTCCTATCCGTTCATTTATTCGCTGATTGAGGGTGAACGGCTCATGACCCACTATACGGAAATCCGCAATCCCGCGATGCAGGCGTTTATGGACGAGCGCAAAGTCCGCTACGGCAAGCCGTTCCGGCAGGTTGCGGACGTGTCGGAGGTCGAAGGAGATATCATCTATTTCTGCATCATCGCGCCGGAAGAGGATGTGCTGCGTGCGTATCATTCCGTGGACAACGTGCCGGGGATCAAGCGGACGTATTACGAGGATTCGTACGCACCCGGAACGTGGTATCTTGAAATTTTTGACGAAAAAGCGTCGAAGAAGCACGCCGTGGAGTTTCTGCGGGCGTACACCGGAGCGGAGCATATCGTCTGCTTCGGGGACAACCGGAACGATCTGCCGATGTTTGAGGCGGCGGATTTCGCCGTTGCCGTGCCGAATGCGGTGCAGGAGACAAAGGACGCGGCGGACGACATCGCCGTGGACGGCGTGGTTGCGTACATTGAAAAATATGCGGAGGATATGGGATGGTGAACTTCAATTTCAAACAGACGGCACCGTGGCTCGGGATGGGGCAGAAGATCGACACGGAATACTCTGCCGATGCGCGGGCAAAGCTGCGGGCGCTGATGATTTTTGTGGATTTCCCGAACTGCCGTGCTTCGGACGCGGAAGCTCCGTATGACGGGATCGGGTATTATCGGGAAATTCTCGCGGACGACGGTCTGCGGGTGATGAATGCGCTGTCGTACGGGCGGCTCGACCTGACGATTGACTGTGCGGACAGGTGGTACACGATGCCGAGGGATGACGGTGACTACAAAATGGAGCGGGTCATCACGCATGAGATTCACGCGGCGTACATTGCGGATGCGTGCGATGTATGCGCGGATGAGTATAATTTAGACGATTACGATATTTTTTACGTTGTTCCCGTGAAGGGTTCGGCGGTGCCGTATTCGCCGACGATGGTGTCGAAGAAGCATCCGGTGCGCGGTCAGCGGAACAAAATCGGGCTGTGCGTGACGTTCGGCGCGGATATGCACTTCCGTAAAGGGCTGCTTCTGGCGCACGAAACGGGGCATATTCTCGGTCTGCCGGACTATTATTCGTACCGGTGCGAACCGGGCGGCGATTTTGCGAAGTGCGGCGGATGGAGCCTGATGGGGCTGATCGAAGGATTTGCGCCGGACTGGTTCAAATATGACAAGTGGCGGCTCGGATTTGTGCCGGACGAACGGGTCGAGGTGATCGACGGTACCGGAGAGTTTGACGTGAAGCTGGCGTTTGCGGAAGAGGACGGGGGGAAGACGCTCGTTCTGATTCCGGTGACGGAGACACGTGCGTATGCTGTGGAAGTCCGTACGGCAGCGGGACTGGACGAAAAATTAGGCAGATACGGGGAACGCGGGTTGATTCTGTACGAAATGGACGGGACGAAAAGCGGCGGGTACGACTGTCTGAACGTGATCCCGAAGGCGGGATTTGAAGAATTTTACGGAAAACTGAACGCGCGCGAGTGCCGCGAATTTGTGACCGACGGGGAAAGCGTTTCCCACGGCGGCGTGACGGTGACGCTCTGCGGTGATGTGATGAAGATCAAACTGGAGAAGGAAACCATGGAACTTTTTGAAATCGAAAAACAGGCGGCGGAAGCCGCGCGGGAGCTTTGTGAAATCGCGAAGGTGAAGGAAGGCGGGATTGTTGTGGTCGGTTGCTCGTCGTCGGAAGTCGGCGGCGGTGTGATCGGGCACGATTCGTCCCCGGACATTGCGGCGGCGGTTTACCGCGGGATTGTGTCGGTTCTGGAAGAAAAAAAGCTGTATCTGGCGGCGCAGTGCTGCGAACATCTGAACCGTGCGATTGTTGTGGAACGGGAAGCGGTTGCGGCGGCTCTGGCGGTATCGTCGCTCGGTTTGACGGTATACCGGGAAGTGAACGCGGTTCCTCAGCCGAAAGCGGGGGGATCGTTCGGGACGTGCGCGTACCGGAGTATGAAGAATCCTGTGGTGCTCGACGGCATCGCGGCGGACGCGGGTCTGGACATCGGCGGGACGCTGATCGGGATGCACCTGAAGAAGGTGGCGGTGCCGGTGCGTCTGGCGGTGAAGCAGATCGGCTGTGCGAATCTGCTGGCGGCACGGACGAGAATTCCGTTTACCGGCGGCGGACGCGCGGTGTATGACGAAGAAAAAATGTGAAGAACAGCGGAGTAAATTATGAAAGTCACGAAAATTCACTCGAAAAACGCGGCGTACCAGAAGCTGGAGGTGCTCTCCACCAACCGGAACAAGCGTTACAAATACTACGAATTCCTTGTGGAAGGGGTTCGCAACATCAACGAAGCGATAGGGAACGGCTGGGAGATCGTTTCGCTGATCTACGCGCCGGCGCTGCCGATGTCCGACTGGGCGAAGGGAGTTATCAAATCCACCCGCACGACGGAAGGGAATATTGAGCTCGACGCGCCGCTGATGCAGGATCTGTCGGACAAGGAGGACACGTCCGAGCTGATGGCGGTGGTGAAGATGCGCCCGGACGATCCGGAACAGATCAGATTCCGCGGCGTCCCGCTGCTTGCGCTGTTCGACCGTCCGTCGAACAAGGGGAATCTCGGGACGATCATCCGCACGCTCGACGCGCTGGGGGCGGACGGTCTGATCCTGACCGGACACGGCGTTGACCTGTACGACCGCGAAGTGGTCGGTGCGTCGATGGGGTCGTTCTTCAACGTGCCGGTGATCCGGATGCCGCGTCACGACGATCTGGCGGCGTATATTGCGGATGTTTCGGAAAAGTACGGCAGTCTGCAGGTGGTCGGCACGACCGCGCACGCGGACGTTCAGCTCCGCGACCTCGACCTGACCGTGCCGACGATGTTCATGATCGGCTGCGAAACGGACGGTCTGTCCGACGGACTCCGCCCGTTCTGCACAACGATGGCGACCATCCCGATGGCGGAAACCTCTTCGGCATCCAGCTTCAACGTGGCGTGCGCAACGACCGTCATGATGTACGAAGCCGTGCGACAGAGGACAAAATAATGTTTTTTGGGGGGGGGGGGGGGGGGGGGGGGGGGG
>JBGVOJ010000649.1:0-1023 GCA_045126415.1 Eubacteriales bacterium
AACTGCGACGCGCCGTGGACGGTGGGCAACGAACGCTTCCCGGACATGAAGAAGCTGGCAGACGAAATGCGGGCACTCGGCGTACGTCCGGGCATCTGGATCCGTTATCTTATCGACGGACACCGCGAAATTCCGGAAGCAAAGCCGGAATGGCGGATGCCGACGGAAGACGCGTGCCTCGACCCGTCGCATCCCGAGGTCATCGAATACGTCAAGCGGATCACGAAGATGCTCCGCGAATGGGGCTATGATCTCATCAAGCACGACTACTCGACCCGCGACATCTTCGGACGCTACGGAAACGCGATGCGCGAACAGATGACGAAGGACGGCTGGCATTTCTATGACCGCAGCCGCACATCGGCCGAAATCGTGGTCGATTTCTACCGTGCCGTCCGTGACGCGGCGGGAGATGACTGTGTCATCATCGGCTGCAACACGATCTCGCACCTCTGCGCGGGAATGTACGAACTGAACCGTACCGGCGACGATACAAGCGGTTTCGACTGGTCGAGAACGCGCTGCATGGGCGTGAACACACTGGCGTTCCGTCTGATTCAGAACGGTATTTTCTACATGGCGGACGCGGACTGCGTGGGCATCACGGGTGCGATTCCGTGGAGCCTGAACCGTCTCTGGCTCGACGCACTTGCGAAGAGCGGCTCGCCGCTGTTTGTCTCCTGCAAGCCGGGAGTACTGAACGACGATGAACTCGCAGAACTCAAGGCGGCGTGGGCGTTGAACTCTGTACAGCTCAACGAGACCCGTCCGCTGGACTGGATGGAAAACGAATATCCGGAGGTATGGCTCATCGACGGCGAAGAGGTTCGCTACAACTGGTATGAAGACGAAGGGATTACGTCGTTCAATCCCAACCGGAAGTAAAAGAAAGAAAAAAGCACCGTCAGGTGCTTTTTTCAATTTTATCTTCTACGCTCACGAAAGGGCAGCGGCATCCTCTCCGGGTGTTGATAGTGAACGAGCGATTTGGACAAATCTGCACCCAAGCCTTGTCTCTTCCGA
>JBGVOJ010000650.1:0-6941 GCA_045126415.1 Eubacteriales bacterium
ATCTCCTGTTCCAGATTCGATATAATAAGTTCTCGCTTTTCTTTGCTTACCATTTGACTTCTCCTTGGCTTTTTTCTCTTATTATATCTATTATATCACCTTTTTGCTGATTTGTTGCATATTTTTACGGAATTGCTCTAACCCGGATGGGACGCAGTCCTGTGGAGAAGAAAATGGGGCCGATGCTGTGGGTGCAGTAGAAGGAGGAGGGGACATAATTCCGCCAGTGATCCCGGATACCTCTGGTCAGCAGATGCCACTTGGGGGAGCAGTCGTTGCAGAATGTGCCTTCCAGACAGACGGCTTCTCCGATGTCCCCGGCTTCATAATGCCGGCGCATGGCGAAGTTGTGGTCGAAGTAGCAGTAGTTTTCCCCGTAGGCGTACACCTTTCCGCTCTTTTCCACAGCATCGCAGAGCTGACAGGCTTCCGCAAGGGTCTGTACGGGCTGCACTTCACTGTACACATGCACTCCTTTTTCCAGCGCACGGATGACATATGGGGCGTGTTCGTTGGCGTAATTGGCGATAATGACTGCATCGATGCCGTAGTTCAGCATGTCCTCGTAGTTGTCACAGCAGCAGACGGATCTTCCCTGTTCCCGGAAGAAGTCCCGGCATTTTTCCAGCAGAACCGGATAGGTTTCGCATACGGCGGTGATTTCGGCAAATTCGTAATCCAGGAGCATCCGCATGGCAAAGTCCATTCCGCGGCTGGCGCCCAGAATCCCGATTTTCAGTTTGTTCATAAGGTTTCCTCACTTTCTGTGATATCTCTGCTGCAGGAATATACTATCTATCGGTCGTACCGGAATGTATCGTAACAGGGCTGCTGATCATCGGTTTCATGTTTCCCACGTCCCCAGCCGGTCTTTTCCTTGTCTTCCTCAGAAAACTCGTGTCCGTCACGGGGGTGCGTCTAAAAGATAACATAGATACCTCTGGCTCGTACACTGTCAAGAATATCTCCCAGCAGATCTCTTTTGGGGCAGTTGCCGGGACGCCATTTTTCGGATACCGCACTGGGGTACAGCGGCTGTACGGCAAAATGCCACGTCGAAGAAAACTAAAAAATAAATTCTACAGTAATTATAACAGATCACGGCATATCTGTCACGATTTTTTTGACTTCTTTTTTTGCTGAATTGACTTTTTGAGAGACAGAAGGTTTCTCCCGGCTGAACCATGCTGACCTGTGAACCTTTTTCAGCACATCTGTAAAAAAGTACTGTCTGATATAAGGTGCAGGACAGCTTTTTCTATAAAAAAAGGCGGAAGTTTTTGGACTTCCGCCGATTTTTTCGAACAGATTCTTATTCTTCGTAGAACATATCCGTAACCTTCTGATAATACTTGGTTGCGGCCTTTTCGTTCTTTGCGAAATGGGATGCGATGTCCTTGTTGCCCGCCGGGATCAGCGTCTGCATATAGAAGGAAACGCCCTTCCAGTTGTCGTAAACGTAACCGAGGTCAAAGACACGGGACGCTACGCAGAGTTCGATCATTTCCGCGTCTTCGGGAGAGGATGCGTAACGCTGCTTCAGAGCAACATCATAGTATGCCGGAAGAATCTGCTTGTAGGCTTCCGCACACATGATTTCCGTCAGAATACCGATGAATTCAAGGTCGAGCGCATTCTTTGCGATGCCCATTGCTTCATGGTTGCCGTCAACCATCGTCTTGTATTCCGCCTGTGTTTCGTCGAACTTCGGGTACGGGATGATGCCGTATTCGTGTTCGTAGTCAGCGAGGTGTACCGTCGTGTAGGAAATCAGAGCGTTGGTGAAAATTGAACCGTAGTTCTTGAACTGTTCAATACCGTAGGTGTGCGATTCGTTGGATGCGTATACGCCGCCGGTTTCATTGAACATGTAGTAAACCTTATCGAAAATATTGACAAGATGTTCGTTGAAATAGGAGAATTCCAGAACGCCGTCCGCGTTCTTGGTGAAGATCTGGTTGTCAAACGACCAGAGATAGGTATTGACGTTGGAAAGCAGGTTGGAAGAGAGACCGTAATAGTCTGCGCTGTCCCATGCCCCGTTACCATCCACGTCGATTGCGACCGATTCGCAGACAGACATCAGATGGTCTGCTGTCCATTTGCCGTCTCGAACTACGGAATAAACATCTTCGATACCATAGGTTTTCGCTGCTTCCTTATCGTAAATGACGCAGTACGTCTGCGAAATCGAGGAAACCGCCGCGTCACCGACTGCGAGGAAGCAGTGATTGTTCATAGAAAGGTCGTCGACCGTGGAATCCGACCACCACGGCTTATCAAAATTGATGTAGGGGAGTTCGTACCAGTTCAGAAGATATCCCTGAACCGCGATACCGCCCGCTTCAACTACATGATAGGATACGAGATGGAAGGTTTCGGAGTCCCCCGCGCTGACAGCGTTGCGGATTGCCGTCGAGGTATCGCCGTAGGAGGTACTCGGCGCGTAACGTCCAACCTTCGCGTTGAACCGTTCTTCAATGGTAAGATTCCGGCTGAATACCGCGTCGTTGACCACTTCGCCGTTCAGTTCTTCCGAAACGATGTATTCCCCGAAGTGTTCATCGTCGGAACCGAGGACAATAAAGTTCCGGCCTTCGAAATCCTTTTCGGGAAGATCGTCCGAGATGGCCGCACGTGCGTCAGCCGCGTCGGTCTCGGCTTCGGTTTCTTCCTCTGCGGAAGGGGCCGCAGTCTGCGTGGTACCGGAATTATCGGTATTCTCGGTTCCCGCGTCACTGCAGGCAGTGAGCGCGGCAGAGGATGCCAGCATCAGCATGGCAAGAATGAGTGAGAGCTTTTTTGTCATGATTTTTTCTCCGTACATTAATCTATAATGGTAAGTTCATTATACAGGATTTATGAAAATCTGTCAACCTTTTTCAGTAATATTGAACACTCTCTAAAAACATATTTCTACTTCGGTAAATTTTATTCTTAATTCGGTTGAAAATCCCGCAATCAATTGATGCTTGATCCGGAGGTCCCCGCCTGCTATAATAATGTCAGAACCGGTTCCCACATTATTTTTCCACGGAGGACATCCCATGCAAGTCAACATCGGTCAGAAAATCCGCGAACTGCGGCTGCGTGACAACCGTACGCAGGCGGAGACTGCGGAGGCACTCGGCGTCTCCCCGCAGGCAGTCAGCCGCTGGGAAATGGGTACGACCTATCCCGACCTTGAACTGCTTCCCGCCATCGCCAACTATTTCGGCACGTCCATTGACGGACTTTTCGGTTTTCAGAGCGAACGGGAAGCGAAAATCGACGCCATCGTCCGCGAGGCAAACGGTGAAACGGACGTGGACAAACGTCTGTCCATGTTACGCGGTGCCATTCTCGAATTCCCGGGCGAAGAACAGATCATGTATCAGCTCGCCGCTGCCCTCTCCGAAGCCGGATGGCGCAATCTTCACGAACACATTGGCTACAATGAGGACGGCTACCTCGTCCATGATGTCGAGCGGCATCAGGAAAACCATTACTGGAACGAATCCGTAAAGCTGTTCGAAACCGTGATCGCCGACGCCAAGGATGCCGAAATCCTGCACGATTCCATCTACAATCTCACGCTCCTGTACTGCAATCTCGGGCAGTACGAAAAAGGACTCGCCCTCGCTGAACGGATGCCGCCTCTCCGGTATTCCCGCGAACTCATGCGCTCGTACGCCGTCGACGGCGCGGACAAACACCGGTACGAAGGGGAATCCCTCGTCGAGCTGGCGAATGAATTCGCGAATCAGACGGTTTACACGCTCATGAGCAAGCGTGCGCTGTTTGACACCGACCTGCCCGTCCGGATGCTGTCCGGCGTCATCGCCCTGTTCGAGCTGCTGTTTGAGGACGGCAATCTTGGCGGATATCATTCCGTCATCTGCGATCTGGCGATGTATCTGTCCGAGCATCAGTGGCGGTGCGGAATGCACGACGAAGCGTTCGCTTCTCTGGACAAAGCGTTCGACCATGCGAAAAAATTCAACGCCCTTTACGATGCCGTGCAGAACGAAGACAATCCGACCTACACCACGCCCCTGCTCTCGTCCGTCCCGATGCAGAAGAACCGCTGGGTCTACGGAAAAATCGCCCCCGACCTCGCGGAACACTGGCCCATCTGGACTGCGCCGGACTACGATGATGTGTACGCCGAAATCACCGCCGATCCGCGCTGGGACGCGTGGGTTGAGCGGACAAAATCTCTTTGAATCCAGAAAACCGATGCATAATGCACCGGTTTTCCTTCGTTTATTCCCCTTTTTCGTTCGCGAACACGTCCGATTCGATGAAGTCGACGTTCATACCGAGGCAGAAGTCGAGGGCTTCCTGCGTGTTTGCCGTCCACAGACCGACGAGAAGTCCGTGATCGTGGAACAGCTTCACCGTTTCCGCGTCGATGTTCCTGTAGTCCATGTCAATGTCGAAGCCGTAGTCGAGACAGCGGTCAACATCTGTGTTGTGATCCCAGCAGGTAAGCATGATCTTGAGTTCCGGGAACGCTTCGTGCGCGCGGACAAGGTTGTCGAAATCGAACGACTGCAGTTCGCACATGCGGAGTTCGTACACTTCCGCCGCCATGGTGAACGCCTCATGGATCATTTCGTCTGTGAAGGAGCCCTTGAATTCGATGAAGCAGACCATATGTCCGTCGCGGCAGATTTCCAGATACCGGCGGAACGTGCAGAGATACAGCTCCGTGTCGGTGAACCGGTTGCGCAGCGGCTTCTGCGTGAGCTGTTCGTACGTCGACGTCGCGATCTCAAGCTCCGTTCCGTCCGCAAAGACCGCCGTACTGTTGTGGTTGACAACCAGCACGCCGTCCGCCGTCGTCCGCACGTCCGTCTCAATCCCGCCCGAACCGTGCTTCACCGCCTCAAGAAAGGCCTCCTCCGTATTCTCCTGATACTTCCCGCTGTAACCGCGGTGCGCAATAAAACAAACGTCCATGATTTCCTCCGTGAAATACAGATTTTCTTCATTATAATCGATATTCTGCGGGAAATCAAGAGGAACCCGGCAATTTTTCTCCGTCGATCCCGCCCCTTGATTTCCACGGAAAACTATGGTATAATATCCCTATGACAACCGCTAAAAGGAGTATACAATGAAAGACGAACTTACTGCCGTTGATATAAAGAAAATGAAGGAAGAGATCGAGTACCGTCAGGCGGTGCTGACCCCTAAATTCAAGGACGAAGTGGCACGTACCCGCGCTCTCGGCGACCTCTCCGAAAACGACGAATACCGCAGCGCGAAGCGTGAACTGAACCGCAATTACAGCCGCATCCGCTACCTCAAGGCAATGATCGAAACCGCCGTGGTCATCGAAGTCGAGGAATCCGACGACGAAACCGTCGGCCTGTTTGACCATATCACCATCTGGTACGAGGACGACGAGGAGGAACGCACCATCACCATCGTCACTACCCTCCGCAACGACGTGCTGAACGGCCTCATCAGCAAAGAATCCCCGCTCGGCAAAGCGCTTCTCGGACGCCGGGTCGGCGAACGCGTCAAGATCGACGTGAACGAAAATTATTCCTATTACGTGGAAATCCGTTCCCTCGAAAAAGGTGCTGACGACGCATCGCTGAATATCAACTGAGCCGCTCCCTGAGAAATTTGTTATATCTGCACAAATTGTTTGTGTAAATAAACAATTTTCAAAAAAATATTTTCACTTTACTGGAATTCACAGAGCGATTATGCTATAATGTAAAAAACGGACGGAATGCTGAATCTGTCCGCAGAATCTCACACATATATTCTACGAAAGGAATCTAAAAATGAAAAAACTCGTTGCTCTCATTCTGTGTGCAATCCTCTGCTCTTCCGCACTCGTATCCTGCGGCGGCGGCGGTGTGGAAACCACCGATGCTCCGGCAGCCAATCCTACAACCTCGGAAGCTCCCGCAGCAGATGCAGGTACCGCCGAAGAAGCTCCTGCAGTGGAAGAAGCTCCTGCAGCTCCCGCATTTGACGCATCCAAGCTGACCGGTCAGTCCTGGGGTGTTGCAAATGCAACCGTAGTCGGCTCCCTCACCTTTGACGGCTCCAACGCTACCCTCAACCTTCTCGAAAACGGTGAAGACAAGTCCATCTCCGGCGCATGCACCGTGGAAGACGGCAAGATGACCATCAATGGCACCGAAATCGGCTGGCAGGTCGTTGCATCCTTCTGCAAGCTCACCGTCGGTGACAAGAACTACTCCTTCTCCAAGCAGGACAGCGCAGCCAAGGCTCAGGGTCCGTACAATCTCCTTTCCAACAAGTGGTCCGGCGACGGCATGACCCTCTCCTTTGACGGCGGCAAGGCTACCATCGCAGTCGACGGCGGCATCAACTACACCGGTACCTACACCCTCGAATCCGCTTCCTCTCTGACCATTCCGGACGAATCCGCAGGTTCTTCCGAAAACATCGCAATCGGCGCAACCGCAACCTCCAACTCCGTGGAAGTTGACACCTACCCGCCGGAAGCAGCAATCGACGGCGACTCCGCAACCCGTTTCGCATCCGCTTACAACGATCCCGAATGGTGGATGGTTGACTTCGGCGAAGTCAAGAAGGTCGGCGCAGCGATCATTTACTTCGAAGCTGCATACTCCACCGAATTCTACTTTGAAGTTTCCACCGACGGCGAAAACTGGACCGAAGTTGCCCGCGTAACCGACAACAGTACCTCCGGCGCAGATGTTCCGGTAGAAGTACGCTTCAACGGTCAGCACGACGCTCAGTACGTCCGCTACACCGGCGTATCCCGCGGTACCACCTACGGTCACTCCTTCTGGGAACTTGAACTGTACGAAGCAATCGCAGGCGTTGCGGCATGCGGCCTCGAATACAGCGGCGACACCGTTACCGTTACCCTCGACGGCGCGACCTACAAGCTCGCAAAGTAAGATAACAGGATTTTTGGGGGGGGGGGGGGGGGGGGGGGGGGG
>JBGVOJ010000651.1:0-1471 GCA_045126415.1 Eubacteriales bacterium
ACCGAGAGCTTCGCCCGGTTCTACACTGAACGAAACATTATCGATAACCTTACGGTTCTTGTCGTACGAGAAATCCACATTTTCAAATTCGACCTTACCGGAACATTCGGTAATATGTACGGGATTTTCCGCTTCCACAACGTCGGGCTTCGCGTCCATGATTTCGATCAGACGGCTCATTGCATTCAGACTGTCCGTACATTCGTAAACCATGTTGACAAACGAATACATCGGACTGTAGATCATATTCATATAGGAAGTGAATACAAGCAGGGTACCATAAGTCATATTACCTTTGATAACCGCCCATCCGCCAAACCCCAGAACAATCAGGTTACTGATATAGAACAGCAGATTAACAGAAGGGAAAGCTGCCGTACTGAAGACAGATGCATTCTTTTCTGCTTCTGCCATCGCTTCGCTGCTCTTGCCGAAACGTGTGATTTCATCCTTTTCCTTGGAGAATGCCTTTACGACACGCATCCCGGTCAAAACGTCGGAAAGAATGGAGTTCATCTGCCTGGAGCGTGTCCAGCGCTTTGCATGATACTTTCCCATATGGTCGAACAGCAGACGAATGGCAACGAAGACAATCGGAGCAGTCACCAGAGAAAGCAGGGTAAGCAGCGGATCCATAAACAGCATGATGATCACGATCGCGATGATCTGTACGATGTTGACAAGGAAATAAGGAACACCGTCGCAGAAGAACCAATAGATCGTATTTGCATCACGCGTAACCTGCGTCATAAGACCACCGGTCTGACGGTTGGTAAAGAAGGACAGGGAAAGACGTTCGATGGATGCGAAGATCACTTTCTTCAGATCATATACCAGGCGTGCCGCAATCTTTGATGTCACGATGTTATGGAACATATTGATAATGAGCGAGAAAATACGCATGGAAATGATGATTCCGAGAACCATCAGAATCTCACCATAGAATTCGCCTGCGGTATTCAGGACTTCGTCATAATAGAACCCGGACGAAATGTACGGTGAAATAACGCCGAGAGCACTGGTCAGAACAAGCATCGCGATCATAATGACGATCGATGCCTTGTACTTCAGAATAAATTCTCCTGTCCGGCGGATAACCTTGTTTTTGTCCATACATTTCGGACACAGCTTACGTTCTTCATCGATATACTTTGATCCGCATTTCGGACAGAACGCACGGTCACGCCAATTTTCACGTTTTTCATCATCGACTTTGATCTCACCGTTTTCCTTCAACTGTCCGATATACCTTGAAGCGATATTAAAATCACTTTTGTAGGTATTGGAAAGGTTGGAGATCAGCACATGATGTCCATCCTTATCTTTGGCAGTAAAACGTGCAGAAGCAATCTGTTCCTCGATGCGGAATCCAGAAAGATCTGTCAGATCGAAACAGTCGTATGTAAGTACTTCAAACTGCCGCTGCAGTGGATTTTTGGTGCTAAACTTTGACTGTACTTTTTTGGTCAGT
>JBGVOJ010000652.1:0-8363 GCA_045126415.1 Eubacteriales bacterium
TGTACGTGATCTCCTACATCATGGCGGCCGCCGCGTTTGCGATGACGGTGACGAAACTCTTCGTGCGTCGGGATGAACTGCGTCTGAAGCAGCTCGACGGCGGCATCTACGACTGTGTGTGCGTGCTGTTTCCCTTTATGACGGCGGGGATGCTGCTCGGTGCGGTCTGGGCGAACGAAGTCTGGGGCGCGTTCTGGAGCTGGGACCTCAAGGAATGCTGGGCACTCGTGACGTGGCTGATCTTTATGACATGGCTCCACTTCCGACGTTCCGTCGGTCTGTCGAAGTACCGCGACATCCTGCTGGTACTCGGCTTCGCTTCGGTGATCGTGACGTTCTTCTTTGTCAACATCATGAACGCGGCGGAAACATCCCTGCATACATATAATTAAATGGAGAAAAATCTATGAAAACGAAACTGAACCTGCTGTTCGCGGCGGCACTTCTGCTGATCACCGCTTCCTGCGGCAAGGCGGAACCTGCCTCGGACAACGTCTCTCCCACATTGGAGACTCGGATAGCGGCGGAAGACTACATATCGCCCTCGTCCGTGTACGCGGCGGAGGACGGCACGGTCTACGCGGCGGACGAAACCGGCGGACGGGTCATCAAACTGAACGCCGACGGAACCGTCGCGGCGCAGATTGACCTCGACGGTGGCGCACACTGCGTCAAGGTGCACGACGGCAAGGTCTATGTCACGCGCGGCGGTCTCGACGGTACGCTGACCGTGCTTTCAACTGACCTGAAAATCGAAAAGGAATACCCTGTCGGACATACCCCGACCGACGTGGAATTTGCCGGAAATGTGGCGTATGTCACGAACCGGTTCTCCGATACGGTAATGGCGATTGATCTGACAACCGACGGGGATACCTCGACCTTCAATGTCGGACGGGAACCCATCGCGGCGGCAATTGCCATGGATAAACTTTACGTTGCCTGCCATCTTCCGGACGATGCGGCAAATGAAGATACTGTCAGCGCGTCCGTCCATGTGTTCCATGATCTGGAAGATGTGAGAACTGTCCGGTATCAGGGAGCCATCGAACTGGTCAACGGAACCGGCGGCGTGAAGGACATCGAAGCCACGCCCGACGGAACCCGTCTCTTTGTTTCCGCCGTGATCGCACGCTACCAGTACCCGACCACGCAGCTCGACGGCGCGTGGATCAACTCGAACGGCTTTGCAATCCTTGACGCGGAGACCGATTCCTACGTCAACACAATCCTGCTCGACGACGTGACCCTCGGCGCGGCTTCCCCGTGGGGCATCGCCTTTGATGAAGAAACCGCCTACTTCGCGGCATCCGGTACGGGCGAGATCATTTCGTTCCCCATGCAGAAGCTTGACAATATCCTGAATTCCAAGGAAAACAAAGGCCGTGAGCTTGCCGACGAAATCGGGATTCTGAACGCCGTCCGGACGAGAACACAGATGCCCGGCGAAGGTGTGCGCGACATCATGCTCCGGGACGGAAAACTCTACTGCACCGAATATTTCACCGGCGACATCGCCGTGCTGAACACGTCCGACCTCAGCGTCTCCACGCTGACCCTCGGCGAACAGCCGGAAGCGGACATCGTCCGTCTCGGCGAAACGCTGTGGTACGACGCGACGAAGTGCTACCAGAACTGGGAAGCCTGCGCGTCCTGTCATCCCGACGGACGTGTCGACGGCTTCAACTGGGACAACCTCAACGACGGTCTCGGCAACCCGAAATCGGCGGTGTCGATGATGTTCACACACCGCTGTCCGCCGGTCATGATTACCGGCATCCGTGCCAATGCGGAAACGGCGGTCCGTGCGGGGATGAAGTTCATCCAGTTCAACACGCTCGACGAGGAATCCAACAAAGCGATCGACGAATACCTGAAATCCATGCTTCCCGTGGAATCTCCCGCACTGCAGCTCGACGGTACGCTGACCGAAACGGCAAAGGAAGGGGAAGCTCTCTTTGAACAGTACGGCTGTGCACAGTGTCATCCCGCGCCGCTGTACACCGACCTGAAACTGCATACCTCCCCGATCCTCGGCGAGGACGGCGGCTGGGAAAACCGCGATTTCGCAACCCCGACGCTTGTTGAAGTCTGGCGAAGCGCGCCGTACATGTACAACGGCTCCGCGAAAACGATCGAAGACGCGGTTCGGCACTTTGTTCCGGAAGAAACCTCCGACGATGACGTGGCGAAGATTTCCGAATTCGTCCGTTCCATCGGTACCGAAGGAGAAGATTACGGTGTGGAACAGGTTTTCTGGACGGATACGGACGGAAACGAGGGACAGGGACGTATGCCGGCTCACGCAAGAGTCACCGGATTCACAGTGCGCTGCCAGGCGGAAGATGCCGAGGAGTGCAATGTGAAAGTGACCGCTTATACGGCGGACGGCAGCGTCAATCTGGAGCGGAGCTATTCGCTCGGAACCGTCCCGTACAACACGGCGGTGCAGGTGGCTCTGGAGGACGGAGCGTTCATTATGGATTCGTCGTTTGAACTTCACATCGAACTGACCGACAAAAAAGGAAATTCTCTCGCATCCACCTACGTTCTGACCGTGAAGGAAAACTGAGAAAGGGGAGGAGATACTGTTTATGAAGAAAATCGCAAAAATTCTGTCGCTCGTACTCGTTCTCACCATGATCTGCGGCGCGGTTGTCATTTTCGCGGCCGGAGAGGGCGTTACCCTTGCGCTCTCCGGAGACGCCGAACAGGTCATGACCTATGAAGCGGGCAGCAAAAAAACAGACGTCATCGCCCGTATTTACGAAGAAACCCCGTATTACATCGTCGTCCGCCACAAGCAGCTCGGCGCGTCGCATTACGCATACACCGAAGCCCTTGCGGAAGACCTCGGCAGTGACAACAAGGACCCCGAGGGCAGAGAAGCCATCTTCAATCCGGGTTCCGAAATGATTCTCGTTTCCATCATGAAGGACGGCGGGAATTACGTGACCTACGAAGACGTTCTTCTCGAGTCCAAACAGGGCGTGATCCGTGACCCGGACGTTTCCGAGGACGGTACGAAGGTTCTGTTCTCGTGGAAGCAGTCCTCCACGGACGACTATCACCTCTACGAAATGACCCTCGCGACCCGCGAACTGAAGCAGCTCACCTTCGGCTCCGGTGCGGCGGACATCGAACCCAAATACCTCTCCGACGGCTCGATCCTGTTCAACTCCACCCGAGACATTCAGGTGGTGGACTGCTGGAAGACGCCCGTCTCCAATATGTACAAGTGCAACGCCGACGGCACGGAGATCCTCCGTCTCGGCTATGACCAGGTACATACGACCTACCCGACCGTCACCTCCGACGGACGCGTGATCTACACCCGCTGGGACTACAACGACCGTACCCAGATGTGGATTCAGGGCGTGTTCCAGATGTTCGAGGACGGTACGGGCCAGACCGAACTCTACGGCAACAACTCCGACTTCCCGACCTCGCTCCTGCATACCCGCGAAGTTCCCGGAACGTCCGGTCTGTATCTCTCCATTGCATCCGGCCATCACGTCTACCAGCACGGCAAGCTCGTCTGGATCGACACGTCCGAGGGCAGAAACGGCGACAATCCCGTGGACTTTGTCTTCCAGGACGGTACGCGCAAGCAGAGCGGCTACGACACCTTCGGTCAGGACGGCAAGCAGTACAAATATCCCTACGCGTTCTCGGAAGACCTGCTGATGTACTCCGCTGTCAAGCATTACAACGGCGTGAACGCGGAATTCTCGATCTACGCGTATGACGTGACCACGGACACGGAAGTCGAACTTGTGGAAGCGACCCGCGGCACGGGTGCGTCCCAGGTCGTTCCGGTGTACGCACGGGATATGTTCACCCGTCCGAGCATGGTCAACTATGCTTCCGGAACCGGTACATTCTACGTTTCCAACGTCTACGAAGGTCCGGCAATGGAAGGAGTCAAATCCGGTTCCGTGAAGTACCTCCGCGTGGTTGAACTGGAATTCCGTACCTCCGCGATCGGCGCGACCGTGGCACGCGGTTCCGGTTCGTCCGACCCGTTCACGCCGATCTCCACCGGCAACGGCGCGTGGGACATCAAGAAAGTCCTCGGTGTGGTTCCGGTCGAGGAGGACGGCAGCGCACTGTTCACGGCTCCCGCGAATACGCCGCTGTACTTCCAGCTTCTCGACGAAAACGGCAGCGTGATCCAGACCATGCGGTCGTGGACGACGCTGATGCCGAACGAAACCTTTTCCTGTGTCGGCTGTCACGAAGACAAAAACATTGCCCCGACCGTCTCCGGCACGACCACCATGGCGATGAAGAAGGGCGTGACGACGATCCAGCCTGACCTGTGGATGGACGATTATCCGGAAGATTACGACCCCTATACCGATTCCGTCGGCTTCTCCTTCCTCAAGAAAGTACAGCCGATCCTTGACGAAAGCTGTATCGTCTGCCATTCCGACACAGCGGAGGCGTACAAGCTCGTCAGCGCACGCGGCGCGCCCGGCTATGACACCGATCCCGCAGATGTGATCCTCGCGGAAGACGCGGTATGGGCATACGAGACCGCCCGGGAAACGATTTTTGACACGCTCATCGCGCCGAAAGCACACGCTCCGTTTGCGGACGGCAAAACAGCTCCGCAGGAACACAATACCGTCTGGACGAGCGGATATCTCATGGCTGTGACATCGTTCACCGGCACCAACTATGACCTCAACGAATGCGGTCTGACCTTCACCGGACAGCTCTGCGGCACGGCGAGAATTTACCTCAACGATACGCTCATCGCGGAACTTGATCACCCGACCTCCGAAGAAATCTACCTCCCCGTGACCAACGAAATGCGGAAAGCTTTCGTTTTCGGAGATAACGTACTGAGAGTACACGTCGAAGGCACGTACTTCACCCTCGGACTGACTTCCTCGGCGGGTGCGGCACAGGGCGAAAAGAAGAACTTTATCCGTCAGCAGAACAAGTGGGAGTATATCAAGGCCGGAAGCCTTGACGACGCCCCCGACGGCTGGACGACCGGCGAAGATACTTCCGGTATGTGGAAGAACGGCGTTGCGCCGTTCGGCGACCGTGACATCGACGGCGTGAACTGGAAAACCGCATGGAGCGGTGCCGACAACGCGATCTTTATCCGCCGCACGTTCACCGTGGACGACGCAGACGCGTTCAAAGGCTCTCCGCTTTGTACGAATATCACCTACGACGACGGCATCCGCATCTACCTCAACGGTAAGGAAATCTTCTACGACAAGGACTGGGTGGACAATTACATCGAGCTGGAACTCTGCTCCGACGCGTCCGAATACCTCGTTGACGGCGAAAACATCCTCGCGGTATCCCTCTGCAACACCGCGGGCGGACGTCAGATTGACATGAGCCTCTACTCCTACGAGAAGGATCCCGACGAGGAAACGATCGTTCCTCTGGACGCATCCCGTGAAGCGGTGTTCTCCCTCGAAAACATCGGCGTGGTCGGCTCCCGTCAGAAGAAATACTGGCCGCTGTCCTACCTCGTTCTGACCGGCTCCTACCCGAGCGGCACGAACTGGCTCTGCACGCCGGACGGCGATTATGTCAACTTCCTCTCGTCCATGAGCGGCGCGGAAATCGTACAGCCGCAGAGTTTCGGTTCGTCGAAGAGTCTGCTGATTGACAAGGTCCGCTCCGGTCACGGCAATCTGACCGAAGAGAAAATCCGTACCATTGAATGCTGGATCGACCTTGTGGTTCCCGCGTACGGCTCCTACGACGAAAATGTCACCTGGGGCTCGAACGACCGCCGCGAATACGACGAAAAGGGCAACAAGCGCGAATACTACGACAATCTCAACAAGGCGGTCATCGACACGAAAGCCGGAAATTACAAGAATACCGGCGACGTGAAGATCGAATTCCTCGAGACGAGCGGCAAGGTCTCGGCGGAAGCCTCCGGAAAGGGTTACGCAATCCTGAATGTCAGCGACACATACGCTCCGAAACAGGGAGTCCGCATTACGCTTCCCGAAGGGGAAAAGTACGTTGCAGTCTGCCTGTCCTCGAAGCTCGGCGAAAATATCGTGTACTGTCCGGATGGCGTATTCGAATACGAATTCCCGACCAAGATGGGCAATATCTACCCCAGCTCCCTCGATGATTCGAAGAACACCGTCTACATCAACAATGTCATTAGCGCACGTATCCCGACGGCGGACGAACTCGCCGAACCCCGCAACCTCGCGGAAAACGTGTACGACCTGAAGGACAACACCACGTCCTTCCCGCACGCGTCGACCAACAGTGTTGCCGACGGCGAAGCGGCACACTACGAAGCCCGCTGCGCGATCGACGGCTTCACGGCGAACTCGTCGCACGGCACCTTCCCGAAGCAGTCGTGGGGACCCGAAAAGTCCACGATGGACAAAAACGAAATCACGATTGACTTCGGACGCACCGTAAAGCTCGACACGCTGGAAATCCTCATCCGCTGCGACTTCCCGCACGATACCTGGTTCACCGGCGCCGACGTGACCTTCTCCGACGGCACGACCGAACATATCAACCTCCACAAAACGGAAGACTGGATGAACTTTGAGCTGAACGGACGTGAAACCACCTCCGTCAAGCTCTCCGGCTTCACCACCGCGAACGGCGAATGGGCAGCCATTACCGAAATCCGTGCGATCGGTTCGGAAATCCCCGGCTGATAAAAGTTCGATAAACAAAAAGAAAGTGCAGATTTTCAAAGGATCTGCACTTTCTTTGTCTGTTCTTATAGTATAAAGTTTTTTGGAAAGGGTGCGGGAAAACCTTTTTGCAAAAAGGTTTTCCCGCGAAAATTTATTTGCTTATTCCTCAATTCCCAGAGCTTTGAGGGCTTTTTCAATGTTTTTTGTGAAAGCTTTTGCGTAGCGGGAGGAGGCGGAAGCGTAGTTGCCGCCGGGGATGGAGTTGTTATAGGCGGTGATGGCGTCGAAGACGTCGAAGGCGTAGGAGAGGTCGTAGGCACGCTTGGTGATGAAGGTGCGGAGGAGGTTTGCGCTTTCGAGGTCGCGCGCACCCTTACCGATGACGGCCTTTTCGATGTAGATGTCGAGGACGTTGTCGTAGGTATCGGCTGCGAGAGCTTCGATGAGGGTTGCGAGACGTTCGTCGTCTTCACAGTCGGAGGGGATCATGACGGTGAAGGGGTTCTGGATGTAGACCATGCCGTCCGTGTTTTCTTCAAGGGACGGGTAGGAGATGATGCCGTAGTCGTCTTCCTTGTCGCGGAGGTTCCGGAAGTCACCCATCAGACGGCTGTAGAAGAGTACGCCGCCTTCCTTGAAGAGGTTTCGGGTTTCGTCGTTTCTGCCGGGGAGAGCGAGAGACTTGTCGTTGATGATCTTGTTCAGCATATCGCCGACCGCCATAACGCCGTCATCCACGAGGTTCATGACGTAGGTGCCCGCTGCTTCGTCGTACTTTACGAGGCGGAGGTTGGAGGAATAAAGGCTCGGGAGGTATTCGAATTCACGTCCCGCCCAGCCGTAGGTATCGTGCGCGGCATCCATGACGCCGTCGCCGTTTTCGTCACGTGCGACTGTTGTCATCATGTTCAGCATCGCGTCGAGCGTCCATTTGCCGGAGGTGTACAGTTCGTAGGGCGTTTCGGCGATGCTGTTGTCTTCCAGCAGATCGCCGTTGTAGAAGAGCAGCGCCATGCCTTCGTAATGGTCAAAGCTGATGTCGCAGTGACCGTAGAAGAGCTTGCCGCCCATCGTCAGGGTTTCCTGAGAACCGGGATCCCAGTAAGGCTTGGTGAAGTCGAAGACGGGCATTTCGCTGACCGGCTTGACATAATTCTCGGAGATCAGACCCATGCAGTTGTAGAAGAGAACGTAGCCGAAGCCGACGTCACCCGTACCCGCCGTAACGGAGTTCTTGATGAGGTTGACGGAACCGGTATAGTTTTCTTCCATGGTGATATTGAACTTTTCGGAAACGCGCACGTTCCGGTCGTAGATTGCGTCGCTGAAGGCGTCGCCGGTGAGTTCTTCCACGGTGAATGCGCTGAAATATTCCGGGTTCAAACCGTCGTTCGCGATGTGGAGTGTCCATCCGTCGTAGTCGACAGCGGCGATTTCGTCCGCGTAGTGGGTCTTGCCGTCATCTTCTTCCGCGACGGTTTCCTCTGCGGCGCTGACTTCTGCGGAAGCGGTGGTTTCGGCTGCCGTATCTCCGGCACTGTTTTCGGTACTTTCGGAGCATGCTGCTGCAGAGAGCATCATAACAAGCACCAGAAGCAGGGAAAGGCTTCGTTTCATTGCAGTCATTTTTTCAGTCTCCTTATTAAACTCTTTTAATAATTTATTTCTTGTTTTTCGGGCAAAATTTATCATAATTATAGCATATGCCGC
>JBGVOJ010000653.1:0-1603 GCA_045126415.1 Eubacteriales bacterium
CAGCAATCGTTTCCGCGTTCGGCTACATGCTCTCCAAGAAGAGATAAGTTTCCGGAAACCGAATCCTTACGATTTCACAGACGCAGCACGCAGACTGTATGACCGCAGTCTGCGTGTTTTTTGCTGCCCGAAAAAAATTCACTCCCCTCCCCCCCAACAAATTGTTCAATAACCCTTGACATCTCTTAAATTTTAGTTATAATTAATAATAGAATAAAGTGTATAACAACCGTGGTAATACGCTTGAAAATACGTCCGTGCTGTCAAAGACGGACTCTGGTATAATCATCACAAACCGCACGCGCGTGTGCGGAGAAATGGAGACTATTATGAAAAAGAATGCCGCTGTTATCGGTTATGGCGGAATGGGTGCAGGATTCCACTGCAAGAATCTGCTGACAAGCGACGTCTGCAACCTCGCCGGTATCTACGACATCGACCCTGCGAAGCGTGAACTCGCCGCATCCCGCGGTGTGAAGGTTTACAATACCCGTGAAGAACTGCTCGCGGATCCGACCATCGACATGGTCACCATCGCCACCCCGAACGACGTTCACGAAGAAATCGCGATTGCCGCGCTCGAAGCCGGAAAGAACGTAATTTCCGAAAAGCCGGTTACCCTTTCTCTTGAAAGTCTGGAACGCATGATCGCCGCTGCAAACAAGGCGGGCAAGATCTTCTCCGTTCACCAGAACCGCCGTTTTGACGTAGACGCGCTCGCGATGAAGCAGATCGCGGACAGCGGTGAAATCGGCGAAGTCATCAATATCGAATCCAGAATCCACGGCAGCCGCGGTATTCCGTCCGACTGGCGCGGCATCAAGAAGTACGGCGGCGGCATGCTCTACGACTGGGGTATCCACATCATCGACCAGGCGTGCATGATCCTCGGTTACGACGTCAAGTCCGTACGCTGCACGTTCGACCACATCACCAACGACGAAGTAGACGACGGCTTCCAGCTCACCATCGAATACCACAGCGGCAAGAAGGCGTACTGCGAAGTCGGCACCTACAACTTTGTTGACATGCCCAGATTCTACATGCGTGCGAAGAACGGTTCCGCGATCATCCCGCACTGGACGATTCCGGCACACGTTGTAAAGTGCAAGGCATGGCACGAATCCGACGTTCTTCCGGTTGTCAACGCAAGTGGTCTGACCAAGACCATGGCTCCGCGTGACAGCATCACGGTCGACGAATACGACATTCCGAAGCCGGCATCCGATGTACACGATTACTACCGCAACTTCGTCCGTGCGATCGACGGTCTGGAAGAACAGATGGTAACGCACGACCAGATGCGCTGCATCCTGAAGGTTATCATGACCGCGTTCGAATCCGTCGAAAAGGGCGGCGACAAGGTCGTTTGGTAATTTTTTCTCAAAAATTTTCGAAAAAGGGACTTTGTAATGAAGTCCCTTTTGTTAAAATAAGGTTTTACCAAATCTTTAGAAAATCATAAGGAAGAAAAACTCCCTTCGGTCGTTTTTCGAATTTATGCCCCTTGGATTCTCCTTCGTTCGGGAGACTCGGCCTCGAGGCCTCAGACAGACAGCGGTTTGCACGCGGCAGATCGTTCGGAAGAGAGGATATCCCTACT
>JBGVOJ010000654.1:0-2899 GCA_045126415.1 Eubacteriales bacterium
CGCTCCGCAGATCGTTGACCGCTCCGTTCAGCCGATTCTCGACCGAAGTGAAGTTTATTCCGGCTGTTACGCCCGTGTGAGCATCAACTTCTATGCATTCAACTCCAACGGCAATCGCGGAATCGCCTGCGGACTCGGCAACATCCAGAAGATCCGCGACGGCGAACCTCTCAGCGGCAGAACTTCCGCAGCGGATGACTTCACCGCCGAAGGCGACGATGACTTTCTCGCATGAGAAATCTGTCCATCGACATCGAAACCTACAGCAGTGCGGACCTCGCCAAAAGCGGGGTCTACCGCTACTGCGAATCACCGGATTTCCGGATTCTGTTGTTTGCGTATTCCATAGACGGCAGTCCAGTTCATGTTGTTGATCTTGAATGTGGCGAAACCATCCCCGATGACATTCTGTCTACACTGACCGATCCGGCGGTTCTGAAATGGGCATTCAACGCACAGTTTGAGCGAATCTGTCTGTCGCGGTACTTAGGGTACCCTGTCGGACACTATCTCACACCATCCGACTGGCGATGCACGATGGTCTGGGCGGCTACGCTCGGTCTGCCGCTGTCTCTGGAAAACGTCGGTGCTGTGATCGGACTGGAAAAGCAAAAGCTGAAGGAAGGCAAAGACCTCATCCGGTACTTCTGCGTTCCTGCAAAGACGAAGGACGGTACGCTCTTTCGTCATCTGCCTGCCGATGCTCCGGAGAAGTGGGATAGGTTCAAATCGTACAATCTGCGTGACGTGGAAACCGAGATGGGGATTCAGCAGAAATTATCGAAATTCCCTGTGCCGGAATCCGAATGGATAAACTACATCCTCGATCAGCAGATCAACGACCGTGGCATTATGCTTGACCGGACAATGGTTCGGCAGGCGATCCGCTGTGACGAGGAATTCAAACGTACCCACATGGAACAGGCTCGGTCGGTCACAGGATTGGAGAATCCGAACAGTCCCGTGCAGCTGAAAGCATGGCTTGCCGAAAAAGGTGTGGACGCAGACTCCCTCTCCAAGGCGGCAGTCTTGCAGATGCTTGAGAAAGCCGATGGAGAAGTGGAATTAGCTCTGTCACTCCGTCAGGAACAGGCGAAGACCAGTGTGAAGAAATACACGGCGATGGAATCTGTGGTCGGTTCGGACAGCCGTGCCAGAGGACTGATCCAGTTCTACGGGGCGAACCGTACCGGACGATATGCCGGTCGGCTCATACAGGTGCAGAATCTTCCGCAGAATCACCTTCCCGATCTGGAAGCTGTGCGAACCCTCATCCGTGACGGACAGTTTGAAGCGGTCGAAATGTTGTACGACTCCGTTCCGATGGTGTTGTCCGAACTGATCCGCACGGCATTCATCCCGAAATCCGGTCACCGCTTCTTCGTAGCCGACTTTGCCGCCATCGAAGCCCGTGTGATCGCATGGCTTGCCGGAGAACAGTGGCGGCAGGAGGTCTTCGCTTCCGGTGGCGATATTTACTGTGCGAGTGCAAGTCAGATGTTCCACGTTCCCGTGGAGAAGCACGGACAGAACGCCCATCTTCGGCAGAAAGGCAAGATTGCCGAACTTGCTCTCGGTTATGGTGGTTCGGTCGGTGCGCTGAAAGCCATGGGCGCACTCAACTATGGTCTGCAGGAGTCCGAACTGAAACCGCTGGTGGACGCATGGAGGCAGTCGAATCCAAGAATCGTCCGGTTCTGGTGGGACGTGGACTCTGCTGTGAAAACCTGTGTGAAGGAACATATCACTACGGAAACCCACGGCATCAAGTTCCATCACCAGAGCGGGATGCTATTCATCGTCCTTCTGTCCGGCAGAAAACTGGTGTATGTCCGACCGAGGATCGGCGAGAACAAATTCGGCGGCGAATCCATCACCTACGAAGGTGTGGGTGAACAGAAAAAATGGCTCCGTCTCGAAAGTTATGGACCAAAGTTCGTGGAGAATATTGTGCAGGCAACCGCGAGAGACATTCTTGCGGAAGCGATGCTACGGCTTGACGCACACGGGTACAGAATCGTGATGCACGTCCATGATGAAGCGGTTATCGAGGCACCGGAGGATGCGTCTCTTGAGGACATCTGCACGATCATGGGACAGGCTCCCACATGGGCGGACGGTCTGCTTCTCCGTGCAGACGGATATGTATGTGATTTTTACAGAAAGGATTGACATGGGAATCAACAAATTCAATGCCGAAGGGTATTACGATCCCACGGCTTACGAGGCACTGACAAAGATTGAAGAAAACGCACGACAGGCGCACAGCTTTCGTCCGCTGGTCTACATCTGCTCTCCATTGTCCGGTGATGTGGAGCGGAATCAGGCAAATGCGCGGAAGTATTGCCGTTATGCCGTGGATACCGGCTGCATCCCCATCGCACCGCATCTCTATTTTCCGCAGTTCATGTCCGATGATACCGAGAAGGAACGCAACCTCGCCATGTTCATGGATATCGTACTGCTGTCCAAGTGCGCGGAACTGTGGGTATTCGGCGAAGCTGTATCCCGTGGAATGGCGATGGAAATTGAGAAAGCCAAACGGAAAGGACAGCCGATCCGTTACTTCACCGAAGACTGCAAGGAGGTACATACCGTATGAAAATCGCTGTCGGCAACAGCCGTATGGACAAAAAGTGGAAGAACCGTGAGATCACATGGGAAGACCTGTGCCGCAAGGTCAGCGTGACCCAGCGTACCACAGAAACCGTGGAAGAATATCGGAAGCTGAAAAAGGGGTTGCAGGATGAAATCAAGGATGTGGGCGGATTTGTCGGCGGTCATCTCCGTGAAGGACGCCGCAAGAACGGCATGGTTCTGTGCCGATCCATGCTCTCCCTTGACATGGACTACGGCAAGCCGGGTATCTGGGACGAGATTATCATGCTCTACGATTTCC
>JBGVOJ010000655.1:0-2300 GCA_045126415.1 Eubacteriales bacterium
CCATCTGTACAAGAATTACAACTGCAACTTCCAGTTCGGCGGCAACGACCAGTGGTCCAATATGCTTGGTGGTACGGAGCTGATCAGACGCAAGCTCGGAGAAGACGCACATGCTATGACCATTACCCTCCTTCTCAATTCCGAAGGCAAGAAGATGGGGAAGACTGCTTCCGGTGCTGTATGGCTTGACCCGAACAAGACCTCTCCGTTCGACTTCTACCAGTACTGGAGAAATGTTGCGGACGCGGACGTTCTGAAGTGCATCCGTATGCTCACCTTCCTCCCGCTTGAACAGATCGACGAAATGGACAGCTGGGAAGGCAGCCAGCTCAACACTGCAAAGGAAATCCTCGCATACGAACTCACCAAGCTTGTACACGGCGAAGAAGAAGCAAACAAGGCACAGGCTGCCGCAAAGGCTCTCTTTGTATCCGGCGGCGCTGCTGCGGAAAATATGCCCACCACCGTTCTCACCGCAGAAGATTTCACCGACGGCAAGCTGCTCGTGATCGACATGCTCCTCAAGACCAAGCTCGCTGCATCCAAGAGCGAAGCGAGACGTCTCATCCAGCAGGGCGGCGTTCTGATCGCTGACGTAAAGGTTGATTCTCTCGAAGCGACCATCGACGAATCTGCCGTAGAAGGCGACGGTCTCATCGTAAAGAAGGGCAAGAAGACCTACCACAAGCTCACCAAGTAAGAATGAAACAATATCAATATCTGTTGTTCGATGCGGACAACACGTTATTTGATTTTACAAAAGCGGAGTACCTGTCCTTCCGGGACACGTGCTCCGCATGTAATGTCTGCTACTCGGAAGAACTATATGGGCAATATTCTGCAATCAACGACCATCTCTGGAAACTCCTTGAAAAAGGCGGGATCAAACTCGAAACACTGAAAATCGAACGATTCCGCAGGCTTCTGCTTGAAAACGGCTGGCAAAACAGCGAAACAACTCTGAACAAAGCCCTTGAAATGCGGGACAGCTATATCTCCAATCTCGCACACCAAACCTGTCTGATCGATGGTGCCGAAGACATCTGCCGCAAACTTGCGGAACATTATGTGATGTATATTGTAACCAATGGAATCAGCCGGATCCAGCGTTCCCGTTTTGCCAAGTCCGTGCTGAAGCCGTATTTCCGTGATCTGTTTATTTCCGAGGAAATCGGTGCAGGAAAACCGTCACCGGAATATTATGACCATGTGCTCCGTACAATCGGATGTGCCGATAAAAAGGCATATCTTGCGCTCGGAGATTCGCTGACATCGGACTGTGCCGGTGCGGTGGCTTACGGATTGGATATTGTCTACTTCAATCCGCACGGAAAGCCTGACAACGGTCTGAAACTGACCTATACCATTCAGAAACTTTCGGAACTGGAAGATATTCTCCTGTAAGTTCCGTATATCCGGAGGTCAAAGTGACTCACAATCTGACAATGCTCGAAACGCTTGTAAAAGCGTACAATCAAGAGGAAAACAAAATAGAGATCCGCCGGAATGAGCCGATGAGCCGCCATACTACGTTTCGTATTGGCGGTTCTGCCGCTTTATATCTGATTCCGCAAACGCTCAAAGCTCTGATCGATTTATGCGGAATGATTCTCGAAACCGGCACAAGATACTATATTCTCGGCAACGGAAGCAACCTGCTGTTTGACGACAACGGCTTTGACGGCGCAGTCGTTTCCATGAGTGCTCTTACTGTTATTTATGCAGAAGGGAATCTCATCACCGCGGAAGCCGGCGCACAGCTCATGAATGTCTGCAAAAAATCCCGTGATCTGGGACTTGCCGGACTGGAATTCGCCTATGGAATTCCCGGTTCCGTCGGCGGTGCGGTTTATATGAACGCAGGTGCATACGGTGGAGAAACTGCGCATGTTCTCCGCGAAAGTACCTATCTCGATGTATCTGATCTGACCGTTCATACGATTTCGCTCCCCGAACATGCTTACGGTTATCGGGAAAGTATCTATAAACACAACAATTTTATCATCCTCTCCGCTGTTTTTGAACTGAAGGAAGGAAAAAATGAAGAAATCGGCGCAATGATGAACGATTATATGAACCGGCGTATCACCAAACAGCCTCTCGATTATCCGAGTGCCGGAAGCGTCTTCAAGCGTTACCCCGGCCGTTTTACCGGCCAGATGATCGAAGAAGCCGGACTCAAGGGCTATTCCATCGGCGGAGCTCAGGTCTCGGAAAAGCACGCAGGTTTCATTATCAATCGCGGCGAAGCAACTGCTGCCGATGTTCTCGCACTCATTGACCACATCCAAAAGGTCATT
>JBGVOJ010000656.1:0-4092 GCA_045126415.1 Eubacteriales bacterium
ACTTGATAAAAAATACGGTCTGTCCGACGACGAATGCGCCATCATGGCCGGTTCCAATGCCCGCGAAGTTTACTGCACCGACGTGGTACAGTCCCTCATGGCAAAGGCCGGTGTCACCGAGGACGACCTCGTCATGAAGCCGCGCTACTCCTCCCACGAAGGCACCAAATTTGCCGCGCTCGCCGCAGGCGAAGGTCCTAAAAAAATCTGGCACGGCTGTACGCCCAAACACATCGGCTGCATCCTCGTCCAGCGTGAACTCACCGGCTCCGGCAAAGGCTATGAACAACCCGATTCTGCCGTACAGCGGCTCATCCGCTATGTCATCTCCATGTTCACCGATACGCCGTACGAGAACATCAAACTCGGCTGCGACGGCTGCGGTGTTCCCGTATTCGCCGTTCCCGGTCCGGATCTCGCTAAATCCTACCTCCGCATGGCGTGTCCCGAACTCCTCCCCGACTCCTCCATGACCGCTGTCACCGCGCGCATGACTTCCCTCATGAATCAATACCCGCACCTCATCCGCGGCCGCGACTATATCTGCTCCGTCATGAACTCCTTCCCGAACATCACCGCAAAGGGCGGCGCATCCGGCGTCTACACCTTCGGTCTGAAAAAAGAACGCCTCGGCGTGATGCTCAAAATCTACGACGGCACCGAAACCTCGTGGCAGCCCGTCATCGCGGAAATTCTCCGTCAGGTCTCCCCGGACATCAACCGTGACCTCATCGAAAAGCTCGAAACCACCGAACTCATCGGCACCACCTGCAGAAACATCCGCAATATGACCGGTGAGGTCATCGGCGAAATGACGCCTGTATTCCAGCTGGACAAGCACTTCGGATGACGTAACATTATCACACAGAAAAATGTTCAAATAATACAGTTGAAATTGTGTGAAATATGTGAAAAGTGCGAATTTTGTGATATTCACAACCTTTTCCGCGAAAAAGCACTTGACAGGGTATATCATTTATGATATGATATAGTTAGGGAAATTTCAGGTTAAATATTAAAAATATCGTCTTTCACCATGTCATCAAATCAGAAAAAGCGAAAGCAGGCGGAGCGTAATTTATGGATATGTTTGAATATTACGGCTATTTTGCCGAAGAAAATCGTTCGGATAAACTGATCGAAGCCGAAAACCGTGTAATCGACGCCCTTTTTGACCGTTATCTCCCCGGCAGCGGAGATCTCCTCGACTCTTCCGCAGGACTTGGCCGCAATGCATTCCGTCTCGCGAACCTCGGCTACACCGTAACGGCAGGGGACTTCATCGCGGATCATGTGGAAGCAATCCGTGCCAATCCGGAATCCGCAAAACTGAAGGCTACTTATTGTTCGAGCGCACACCGTCTGTCCGCTTTCGAAAACGAAAGCTTTGACGCGGTCATCACGCTCGGTTCGATGTATCATATGCGTACAAAAGCAGAACGCGAAGCTCTTGTCAAGGAATCCCTGCGTGTTCTCCGTCCGAACGGAATCTTCGCATTCTCCTATATGTCCCCGATGGCAATGACCTTCGGTCAGTACTTCAACGCAATGCGTACCCATAAAACGCAGGATCGCATGAAGGCCTACCGCAAGCTGGCCAACGTGGAAAAGACCCATGTCTGCGATATGTTCCACGGCATGTCCCTCGAAGAAATGACGGATATTTCCCGCGAATACGGTCTGAAGATTCTGACGGTCGCTTCCACGTACGGACTTCTGTACGACATGGCAGACGAAATCGAAGCGATGTCCGAAGAAGAATACGAAGCGTTCGTAAAATGTCAGATCAACTGCAGCGAAGACCCGGTTGTCGCACGCTACTGCATGCGCGGTCTGTTCATCGCACAGAAGAAGGAACTCGACCTGTTCGACTGAATTTCATAAAAATGACCGCAAGGGTGCTTTTCACGAAAGCACCCTTGTTTTTTTGCCGAAAAAGCGTTATAATGAAGAAAATCAAATCCTCACGGAAGGAAATCTGAATATGAACCCTCTCTTAGCGGCTGCCGACGTGTCTGCCGTTCTTAACCTCATTGCCCAGATCGCCGGAATTGCCGGAACCGCCATGTGTTTTTTCATGTTTGTTGCCCGGAAACGCCGGACGATCCTGCTTGGTAAATTCACCTGCGACGTTCTCTGGACGGTGCATTATGGTCTCATCGGAGCATATTCCGGTGCGGCACTGAATGTCCTCGCCATGGGGCGTGAAACCGTCTTCTACAACAAAGACAAAAAATGGGCATCCTCCCGTCTGTGGCTGTATCTGTTCGTCGCGATGACGATCGGCTCAAGCCTTATGACGTGGGAAGGTCCTCTCAGTCTGCTGCCGATGACCGGCTCCTGCTGCGCGGTCGTCAGCTTCTGGTGTACAAAACCTCTGCACATCCGTCTTCTCGCCGTCCCCGCCCAGCTTCTCTGGCTGATCTACGGGATTCTGCATATGTCTCTCCCGAGCATCACCTCCAACATCATCGCCCTGACCGCCATTGGGATCGGGTTGTACAGGGATATCAAAAAGAAGTAAAGTGTAAATTTATAAAAGAAAGGTTCACGGAATATGCTGCTGAATTTATGTAAAAACGAACTTTACGAACGAATTGAGCTGAACTATCACCGTCTTGCGGACGATCCGTATTATCAGATCGGCGATGTGTTCTCGCCGGCGGATTACGGCTGGATGGGAGATAAAGAAGGACGTGCGCTGCTGGCGTTTGTCTCCCACTATAAAATTTCCGGAAAAGGGATTCCCTGTATGGAGCAGATGCTTGAAAAAATGCCGTCAATGGTGAACGAACAGAATTTTCTCGGCAAATGCGGGGACGGAATGATCCGTGAGGAACAGCTTTCCGGGCATTCATGGCTGCTGCGCGGTCTCTGCGAACACTACGAACAGTTTGGGGATGCGTATTCGCTCACGCTGATCCGGGACATCACGAAGAATCTGTATCTCCCGCTCAAGGGGGAATTTGCCGTGTACCCGGTCGACCGTGAAATCGCGGAAATCGGCGGTGTCAGTGGGTCGGAAGCCGGAACCTGCGGAAAGTGGCTCCTTTCCACCGATACCTGCGCGGCGTTCATGTCGATCGACGGGCTGTCCCATGCATACAAGATCACCCGTGATCCGGACGTGAAGGAACTGCTCGATGAAATGATCGCTTTCTACTCTGCCCTCGACAAGCGTTCCATGAAGGCGCAGACACACTGCACGCTGACCGCGGGTCGTGCGATGATGCGGATGTACGGCGTAACCGGGGATCCGTATTACCGGACGTGCGCGGAAGACATCTGGGAACTCTACGTCCACGGTGGCGGGATGACGTACACGTATCAGAATCTGAACTGGTGGGGACGCCCGGATACATGGACGGAACCGTGCGCGATCATCGACTCGCTGATGCTCTCGCTCGAGCTGTATAAGGCAACGTGTAAGCCGGAATACCGTACAACGGCGGCACGCATCTGGCACAACGGCTTTGCGACGCTCCAGCGTGCGAACGGCGGCGCGGGCACGGATACCGTGGTAACGAAGGAAAGCCCGTGGGATGCTCTGGCGACGCAGATGTACGAAGCTCCGTTCTGCTGTACGATGCGTCTGGCGGAAGGTCTGTGGTACATCCGCGAAAACAGCGATCTGCTGTGGGCGGAGACGACAGGAACGGTCACGAAGCAGGAAAACGGCGTGTACGCGGACGGAGATATTCTGTACGCGGAAGTCACCGGCGGCGCGGAAGCGTACGCAGACGAAGCAGCGGCGGCGGATATAGACGGACATCGTCTGGTACCGATCGTGAAGTATTACCGCGTGCCGAAGGAGGTTATGGAGGCAAGCCGGCAGAAGATTCTGTTCGGATAAGGAATCTTAAAAATTTTCCTAAACCCCACATACGCGCTGTAAAATGAACAGCGCACTTTGCAGTCTATTATAATCACAGGAGAAAACCCATGCAAAACACTCCCCCTCGTATCCCTATTGCCGAAAAAGGAATCTCGCCGGAAATGTTCGACGCTTATCTGAAGGATTTCGTCACCACGACGCTTACCTCGAAAGAGGTGAAGCAGGTCGGTACGGTGAACGGTGTTGAATATAAGCTC